>JBHCFR010000203.1:0-4964 GCA_041801945.1 Moraxella sp.
CGATGACTTATGATGGCGTTGATGTGTCAGATATTGACATTGATGAGATTGAGCCTATTGCCAGTAAAAATCGCTGGGTGGGAATTCATTAAAGATTTTACCAATTTACCCATAAACATCATCAATCCATTTATCTAATTAATAGGAAAAATCATGAATATCTTAATCACGGGCGCAACATCAGGCTTTGGACTTGCCATTGCCAAGCAATTACACGCCGAAGGTCATACCATCATTGGCACAGGGCGTAGAGCTGAGCGACTGCATGCGCTGCAAGATGAGCTGGGCGAGCGGTTTTTGCCATTGTGTTTTGATGTTGCTGATATGCAAGCTCTAAATACGGCACTGGCAAGTTTGCCAAGCGAGATTTTAGATAATATGGATGTGCTGATTAATAATGCAGGGCTGGCGCTAGGGCTTGATGGGGCGGATACAGCAAGCCTTGACGACTGGACGCAGATGATTGACTCCAACATCAAAGGGCTTGTACAGATGACACGTGCCATTTTGCCCAAAATGGTGGCACGTGATGATGGGCTGATTATCAATATCGGCTCTACCGCAGGCAATCACCCCTATTATGGGGCGAATGTCTATGGGGCGAGTAAGGCATTTGTTAAGCAGTTTAGTCTTAATTTGCGGGCAGATTTGGTGGGTAAAAATGTGCGTGTGACTAATTTAGAACCGGGGCTGTGCGGCGAGACAGAATTTAGTCAGGTGAGATTTTATGGTGATGAGCAAAAAGTTGCGAGCACCTATGCCAATGTGGCATATATTCGCCCACAAGACATCGCCAATATGGTATCATGGCTCATAGGACAGCCCAAACACATCAACATCAATCGCCTAGAAGTAATGCCCACCGCCCAAACCTTTGCAGGGCTTACGGTGGCAAGAAAAGCATAGGGGGTATTATGCAAGTTGCAATTTCTGGTACTTATTATCAAGGACAGGTACAGCTACATGAGTTGCCACCTGCTTATACGATTCATAATGAGCCTAGTAATGTCATGGTGGTTTTTGTGGAGAGTGCCTCCACCAAAAAAAAGAAAACCGCTACTTTGTTTGGTATTGCCAAAAGTGATACGGATATTGATGATGAGATGATAGAAAAAGACTTGTCTGAATTATCCAAGCAATACGAATCAACACTACTAAGGCAGTGGGATGACTTATGATGCCCCATTATGTCACAGACACACAAGCTTTGGTGAAATATTTGACAGGTCAAAGGGTTATTAATGAACGTATTCACCACATATTTCAAATGACGGAAGTGGGTGAAGCGGTTATTATTGTCCCAAATATTGTGTTGTTTGAAATTGGATATTTGCACCAAAAAGGCAGAATTCCTGTTTCTTTGGCAATAATGGAGCAGGTATTCGCCATGACAGATTATGTGATAGAAAAACCTGTGAATTTATCAATCATCAAAAAAGCCTTTGAGATTGATGATATTCCAGAGTTGCATGATAAATTGATTGCAGGAATGGCATATGCCTTGGACGTGCCAATATTAACCAACGACCCTGTCATACTTGCCAGTCAGTTTGTTAAATACATATAACATATCAAATGAATACAATCACCAAAAAGAGTAATCTATGACCGACTACACCCAATTTCCTGATAATACAGGACATTTTGACATTCATGGCGGACGCTTTGTTTCTGAAACCTTGATGGCAGCCATTGAAGAGCTTGAAGCGATTTATACCCGTGTCAAAGCCGACCCTGCATTCTGGCAAGAATATCATGACGACCTTGTCAATTATGTGGGCAGACCCACCCCCCTATATCATGCCAAGCGATTAAGTCAAGAAACGGGCGGGGCAAAAATCTACCTAAAACGTGAAGATTTAAACCATACTGGCGCACATAAAGTCAACAACACCATCGGTCAGGCACTGCTTGCCAAATTGGTCGGTAAAAAACGCATCATCGCCGAAACAGGGGCAGGACAGCATGGCGTGGCAACGGAGACCATCGCCGCACGCTTGGGGCTTGAATGCGTGGTGTATATGGGGGCAGATGACGTAGAACGCCAAAAAATGAACGTCTATCGTATGCGACTTTTGGGGGCGACGGTGGTGCCAGTAACGTCTGGTAGCCGCACGCTCAAAGACGCGATGAATGAAGCCATGCGTGATTGGGTAACGAATGTGGACAGCACTTATTATGTGATTGGCACGGTGGCAGGACCACACCCTTATCCGCTGTTGGTGCGTGATTTTCAAGCCATCATCGGACGAGAAGCGCGACTGCAACACCTTGAAAAAGAAGACAAATTGCCCGATGCCTTGGTGGCGTGCGTGGGTGGTGGCTCAAATGCCATGGGGCTGTTTTATGAGTTTTTGAACGATGCTGATGTGGCGATGTATGGCGTGGAAGCAGGTGGCTATGGCATTGAGACAGGTAAGCACTCTGCACCCCTAAATGCAGGGCGTGTGGGTGTCTTGCATGGCAATCGCACCTATCTGATGGCGGATGATGATGGGCAAGTCCTTGAAACACATAGCATTTCAGCAGGGCTAGACTACCCAGGGGTAGGACCTGAGCACAGCTTTTTAAAGGACAAAGGGCGGGTGCAGTATGTCATCATCAACGATGATGAAGCCTTGGCGGCGTTTCGCACCTTAACACGGGTAGAAGGCATTA
Organism: Moraxella sp.; assembly: GCA_041801945.1. Lineage (GTDB taxonomy): Bacteria > Pseudomonadota > Gammaproteobacteria > Pseudomonadales > Moraxellaceae > Moraxella. Next base: position 2,659 of record JBHCFR010000203.1, read on the forward strand.
TCCCAGCGTTGGAGAGCTCGCACGCCGTGGCATATGGTATCAAACTTGCCAAAACCATGACCCCTGACCAATCCATCATCATCAACCTATCAGGGCGTGGTGATAAAGATTTGCATACGGTGATGAGTGTAGATGGGATAGCGATGGATTAAGGGGTGGGTATGAAAACCTTGCAAATTACAGCAACGGCAAATGATGAAACCATTGAGCAATTAAAAGTGGCTATTGAAGGCTTTATTGGGCAATTTAATTATCAACAAAATAATGAATTAACAACCCAAGTAGAAATCATTAGCCCTGTGTTAAATACTTCCATTCAAAAAGTGGTAGAGAATGATACGTTGTTTGGGCGATTTTCGCATTATGTAATACACCCTTTGTCTGATAAAGACATTGAAAATGCCATTGCAGAAGGGGCGTATGAGCGAGCAATGCGGAGTTTTAATGACTGATATTGTGATTGTAGATACCAATATTTTGGTGCGATATGCTTTAAATGATAATCATGAACAAGCCTTAATTGCCCATCATTATATCAATAATATGAAATATTAGTGCGTTATTCCCATACAAGTTTTTTGTGAATTAGATTGGGTACTTAGAAAAGGACAAAAAATTCCACGCACTGAAGTTGCTTTATTTTTTATGGATTTAATGGGTCGCGCTAATATTTATTTGGATAAAGCAGCATTTGAACAAGGTCTGTATTTTTTGCAAAATGGGGGCGATTTTGCCGATGGAATTATTGCTTACCAAGCAACTAAATTTGATAATGCCAAATTATTAACCTTTGATAAACAAGCGCAAAAATTGGCAAAAACGCTAACTGTATCCATAGAAATACCAACCACGCCAACACAATAGAGATAATAATGGTCACACTAACCCTGATTAAAGGCGATATTACTGAACAAGTCGTTGATATTATTGTCAATGCCGCCAATTCGTCCCTGCTTGGCGGTGGCGGTGTGGACGGGGCGATACACCGCAAAGGTGGCGAGCAAATCCTAGCCGAATGCCGTCAAATCCGCGCCAAACAAGGCAGGTGCCACACAGGACAGGCGGTCATTACCACCGCAGGCGACTTGCCCGCTCGCTACGTCATTCATACGGTCGGCTCGGTATGGCAAGATGGCACACATGATGAAGCAAAGCTGCTTGCCAGTTGCTATTGCGAGAGCCTAAAATTGGCAGTGGCACACGGGGCAAAAACCATTGCTTTTCCTAACATCTCCACGGGTGTGTATCGCTTTCCCAAGGCGTTGGCGTGTGAAGTTGCCCTAACGGCGGTGCGTGATTTTATCCAAACTCATGACACAGGCGAACTGAGCGAAATTCGTTTTGTGTGTTTTGATGATGAGAATTTTCACTTATATCAAGAACAGTTATGAATATCACAACAGCCTATGATTTGGATTGGTTAATTGGGCAATATCAGTCCAATGCCAAATTAAAATATTTATGCTTTTGGGGGCATACGCCAAAAGGCACAGATATAGACAAATCTTGTTTAAGCCAATGGTACCCAGCTCCTTTTATGATTGATGATATTATCTATCCAACTGCCGAACATTATATGATGGCACAAAAGGCAAAGCTATTTGGTGATGAAACGCTCTTTGATAAGATTATTTATGCCAAACACCCCAAACAAGCCAAAGAGTTGGGGCGACAAGTGGCAAATTTTGATGAAGACATTTGGAATAAAAAACGTTTTGAGATTGTGGTTCAAGGTAATCTTGCTAAATTTAGCCAGCACCCAGCATTAAAAGCCTTTTTATTAAATACAGGCAATCACATATTGGTAGAAGCCAGTCCTGTGGATAAAATTTGGGGTGTGGGCTTGGCAAAAGATAATGAAAAAATCCATAACCCCTTAAATTGGCAAGGTTTGAATTTATTGGGCTTTGCCTTAATGCAAGTTAGAGATAAATTATTACACATAAGTTGAGAAATAACTATGACCCGAATTGAAACTGTATTTGCCGATTTAAAAGTAAATCATAAAAAAGCCCTAATCCCTTATATCATGGCAGGCGACCCCAATCCATCGGTAACGGTGGCGCTGATGCACAAACTTGTGGCGCATGGGGCGGACGTGATAGAGATTGGCTTGCCGTTTAGCGACCCGATGGCGGATGGTCAAGCGGTGGCACTGGCGGGCGAGCGTGCTTTGGCAGGTGGCACGTCCACCAAGCAAGCCATTGATATGGTTAAAGAATTTCGCCGCACCAACACCACCACACCTGTGCTACTGATGGGCTATTTAAACCCTGTGGAAATCATTGGCTATGATGCGTTTTTGA
>JBHCFR010000204.1:0-3774 GCA_041801945.1 Moraxella sp.
ATTATCAATCATTTATTTGTGCCAGTTTGTGTATGGAAAGTTTGCGATATGCGATTTTGCATAATGAAACCATGAGTTTGAAACAGAGCATTGATGATATTAAATCATTGACTGGTTTATTTTGAGTTTGTATTTTCAGGCTGGCTGAAAGGCTTATCGCAATAAAAAAAGCCGTTTGAACCCAACATTCAAACGGCATTTTCAATTTTCAGGCTACCTGAAATCATTTGTTTGCCAAAAACCAACGACTCAACAACCACGCCCACAAAAGCGGTGAACCAATCGCCAATAAATCAAAGGTATATAACGCCACCACACCGCCTTTATCCAAAGACGCATACGCCCCAAACAAAATCAAATGCCCAATCGTTCCCGCTAAAAGCGTTGCCCCATACGCCCACACGCTCATTACCTTTTGTTTGGTCAGCACAAAGCCAAGCCACACGCTTACAGGGATAAACAATAAAATACTGGTTATCGTGCCACCACTTGCCGAATCCAGCAGTGAATTGCCCGACACGAGCCAGCCGACAATATGCAAAAGCCCATTAGAAAAAATCAGCCCAAATGGAGCCAATGCCACCATCGGATTTTTACGATAAAACTTTGCCCCAATCATCGCAAACAGCCACAAACTCATATTCACCAGCCAATAATGCTGAACAGGAATTGGGCAATCAGGATAAGGCAAATAGCCCACTTTCTCACAAATCATATTGGCAAATGGATGCGACAATTTTGCCCAATCATAATGCAAAGCGTATTCTTCAAATTGATGAAGCATATACATTGGTGCAATCAGCCATGCAAACCATTGTCCGTCCCAAAGCCTTGATTTAGCGGTATTGCCACGAAAAACATCGGTCAAAAACAACACGCCAAACATTGCCAAAGCAAAACCCAGTCCCAACCAAGACCAAGCAAAATCAAACTGTGCAACAAAATCATTCATCATCATTTTCCTATGTATTGAATGAATGTAGTTTACAAATAAGACGTATGTGATGAAATGGTTAATATTTCATAAAAAATAGACTTAATGGCATAAATTGCAAAATCTATACCATTAAGTCTATAATCAGTTCAATATTAACCTAATTTTATCTTACCATGACCACCGATTTACGCATTCAACGCACTTTGTATATGATACACACCAGTTTCATTAGCCTATTGCAAACCCATGAATTTGAGCAAATCAGCGTATTGATGCTTTGTGAAAAAGCCATGATTAACCCCAAAACGTTTTACAAATATTATGCAGGAAAAAGTGCATTGGCAGGGGCGTTAATCAAGCAATTCAAATATGAATTAGCACAGCTACAACACGAACGTTTAACCACGCCCAATCCCAAGCAGTTTTTGCAAATCGCCAGTCAATTCTTTTTTGATAAGCGATTGATGTTGCTTGCACTTTGGAAAATCAACACCAAACGTCATCATTTATGGCAAGACATGCACGAGATGATTAAAATCACTTATATGAAAAAAGCACAGATGCACAATCCGTCTATTGATACAGAAATGTTGCATTTTCAAGCCCATATTTTCTCGGTTATGCTGATGAACGCCATTCAATATCAACTTGAACACAATAAAATGATAGAAAGTGAACAGATGTTTGCTCAATTTGAACAAATCTCGCATTTAATCCAAGAATAAGTCGGTATGATGAAATGGTCAATTCAGGCAGGCTGAAAGGCTTGTATGATAAAAACACCGTTTCTCAACAATGAAAAACGGTGTTTTGCTTTACTTTTTCGCCTGCTCCAAAACTACCCGATAGCCATTCGCTCGCTCTTTAGAAAAATAGTCAATCACGGCAAACGAAGTCCCCAAAATAAGTAACGCTACCGCCCACGCCTTCCATTTCACACCCACATCAAAATGCAATAATGCCAACGCTACCGCAAAACTAACCACACTAATCGCAATAGACATCGGATACAAATATTGAAAATTCGCCACCCGTTTTAATTCATTGACAACAAATTGCGTTTCGCCCACCGATTGATAAGTGTCTGCCACGCTTGCCATAGTCTGTATATTGCTATAAATCATCGGCACACCAATCGCCAAAAACAGCACCAAAAGCACCATCATCGGCACAAACAAAGCTTTCGCCCCTATACTTTGCCCATAAAAATGGCACAGCAAACCAATCAGCCCCAAACAAACGCCCGCTCCCACAATAAACCACGCTTCTAAAATTTCGCCTTGATACCAAGCAATCGTGTGTTGATACATTTTATTATCCTAAAAAGTGAAAGGTTTTGGCATTATTAAAACACTAAAACCCATTGATTTTTAAAAATTACTTGGCACAAAAACCGCCATCAACATTTAAAATCGTTCCTGTCATAAACGGCACATCAGGCGATGCCAAAAACACAATCGCATTAGCAATAGAACTCGTATCGCCCATTTTATTCATCGGGTGAATGCCTGCAATTTTATCTTCTGGATAAACGCCTGCGTTAATAGCATTTTGCAAAATATCGGTTTTAATTGCCCCAGGGGCAACGGCATTGACCCGAATGCCTTGTGTCGCATAATCCAATGACGCCGACTTGGTTAAGCCGACCACTGCGTGTTTGCTTGCCGAATATTGCGAAGTAAATTCAATGCCATTTAAACCTGCAATAGATGCCAAATTAACCACCACGCCACCGCCAGTTTTGAGCATGGCGTCAATGGCGTATTTCATTCCCCAAAATAGCCCCATCACATTGACTTCAATCAACTCACGGAAATTTTCGGTAGAATGTTGATGTAATGGTACATTTTCACGCCCTGCAATGCCTGAATTATTGACCATTACATCAATTTTACCAAAATGGGCAACGGCTTGTTCAATCAAGGCTTTGACTTCATTTTCTTGGGTAATGTCTGTTTTGACAAAAATCGCATTCGTACCCAATGATTTGATTTCATTGATAACTTCTAAACCTTCTTTTTCACGGCGACCGCTGACCACGATATTGTCGCCTAATTTGGCAAATGCCAATGCCGTTTCTTTGCCGATACCCGATGTTGCCCCAGTAATGACGATAGTGCGTTTCATAAAAAATCCTTGTGTGTGTTGAAAATTTAAGATGAGCGTATTTTAGGAGATTTTTATGTGTTAAAATAGCTATAAATGATATTCAAATTTCATCATATCCATACAAAATACATAAAAAGTATGCTTATGATGAAATTAACCAGCAAATAGTTTAACCAACGAGTAAGCCATGAACAAAACCGACCTGCGTGTGATTAAAACACGCGAAACCATGCACCGTGCTTTAATTGATTTGTTGCACGAAAAGCCATTTAACGAGATTACCGCCAAAGATGTGATTGAAAAAGCGAGGGTTAATCGCACGACTTTTTACCGTTATTATTCGGGACTGGTTTCTTTAATTGATGAAGTGTTTTTTGATTTTAAACAAAAATTTGCGGATTTGCTTGCCAATGAACATTGCCAAACCGAACAAGTTTTTCAAGATTTTCTCAATTCTCGGCACACTATTTCAGCGTTATGGAAAATCCAATCTCGCCGTTATGGGCTATATGATGATATGCACAAAATGTTGCGAGTTGCTTTTGCTGATGAATTGGTTAAGCAAAATATGGTGGGACATTCTTTGCATTATCAATCATTTATTTGTGCCAGTTTGTGTATGGAAAGTTTGCGATATGCGATTTTGCATAATGAAACCATGAGTTTGAAACAGAGCATTGATGATATTAAATCATTGACTGGTTTATTTTGAGTTTGTATTTTCAGGC
>JBHCFR010000205.1:0-2582 GCA_041801945.1 Moraxella sp.
CACCAAAAAGTTAATGCCAAAGGACGTCGCTGCCGCTGCTACCACACCACGACTGGCTTTGGTGAGCGTCTTGCCCCATCAAGCAGCGCAGGCAAAATCCCAAGGGCGTGTAGCAGTCCACCCAGCGACAGTGCCAAGATGACCAAAGTTTGGCTAAAAAACATACTCTCTAAGCCACCACGCGAGACGATACCCGCTACCGTCCCCAAGTCCAAGTTTTCAGCAGGCTTATAGCCACTAAAAAACCAACCGCCCAACTCTTTTAGGCTAGGGCTTGAATGCAGATAAGTCATGATAAGTGCCACCAGCACCGTCGCTGCGATGGTATAGATGGCGTTTACTCGCAATAGTGCCAGCACCACGAGCACCACAAAAGGGATTAGGGCATAGCCATGCACTAGACCGCTGTCAGTTAATTGGGCTTGTAGGGTTGCCACATCGTTTAGGTTGGCGGCAGCATTGCCATCAGAGAGCACCCAAAACAGCACCGCCGTGATAATCCATGCAGGCACCGTGGTGTACATCATGTTTTTGATGTGCTCAAACAAATCCACCCCCACGATGGACGCAGCAATGCTTGTGGTGTCAGACAGCGGCGACATCTTATCGCCAAACAGTGCCCCCGATACCACCGCCCCTGCAACGATGGCAGGGTTAGCGCCAAACGCCCCTGCCATGCCCAAAAACGCCACACCGACTGTCGCACAAGTGGTAAAGCCACTGCCCAAGGCAATACCCACCACCGATGACAAAATAAAGGCAGACAAATAAAAAGCACTGGGCGACAACACATTAAAGCCATAATAAATCAAGGTGGGAATCGTCCCTGCCATCATCAAGGCAGACACCAAAAGCCCGATGAACGAAAACAGATAAATCGCGCCCATACCCGTGGAGACACCATCAATCATGCGTTTTTGCATGTCATCAAATTTTAGTCCCTTGACTTGACCGACCATTAAGAGACCCATGATGACAAGTAGCAGTGATAAATGTGGCACAAAGCCCCACGCAATCATGGTAACGCCAAGCACGGCGATGACCAGAACCGCATAAATGACGGCTTCGGTTGGAGAGATGGTTAATAAACTGTCCTTCATAAAAACTCCTTGTATGTATTGTTATTTGTCCATGTCTGGGTGCATCCTCTTTATCTTGCCAATTCCTATGGACAGACGATGACCCATAACCAAACAGCTCAAATAATGAGCTGTTTGGTTGTCCTAATGGTGATGTTTTGGGCTTAGACTTCTAGTGCCCCACGACGGATCTGGTCACGCTCCAAGCTTTCAAAGAGTGCTTTAAAATTACCCTCGCCAAAGCCATCTTTGTAATCGCCTTTACGCTCAATGAACTCAAAAAACACAGGACCCAAGGCAGTTTCTGAGAAGATTTGTAGAAGCAGACGAGGATTGCCACCTTCGGTTGTGCCATCTAATAAGATGCCCCGAGATTGCAAGGCTGCCACATCTTCACCGTGGTTTGGCAGACGCTCATCTAGCATTTCATAATAAGTCTGTGGTGGGGCACTCATGAGCGGCACACCTGCTGCACGCAGTTTGTCAATGGCGGGCACTAAGTCGTCAGTCAAGAGGGCAATGTGCTGAATGCCTTCACCGCCAAATGCCATGAGATACTCTTCAATCTGACCGCCGCCTTGTTTGGCTTCTTCGTTTAGGGGAATGCGAATCTTGCCATCAGGGGCGGTCATGGCACGACTGGTGAGCCCTGTGTACTCGCCTTTGATGTCAAAGTAGCGAATCTCTTGGAAATTAAACAGCTTTTCATAAAAGGCAGCCCAATAATCCATACGCCCACGATAGACGTTGTGCGTCAAGTGGTCAACGACTTGAAAGCCGTAGCCGACAGGATTTCTATCCACCCCTTCAATAAACTCAAAATCAATGTCGTAAATGGACTTACCATCTTCAAAACGATCAATCAAATACAAAGGTGCACCGCCAATGCCTTTAATGGCAGGCAGTCGCAGCTCCATCACTGAGGTGGGGATGTCAATGGGCTGTGCACCTAATTCTATGGCACGTTCATAGGCTTTTTTAGCATCTTTGACTCTAAACGCCATGCCACAGGCACACGCCCCATGCTCTTTGGCAAAATAGTAGGCATGGCTTTTGGGTTCGTTATTGATGATGAAATTGATGCCACCTTGACGATAGAGCTGCACGTCTTTTGAGCGGTGCTTTGCCACCAAAGTAAATCCCATTTTCTCAAAAATTGGCTCCAAAACATTTGGCGTGGGACTGGCAAATTCCACAAATTCAAATCCATTTAAACCCATTGGGTTTTCAAATAAATCGGTCATCTCATGCTCCATTGATGAAGAAAAAAATTGAATGGGAAAGTTGGCATATTGCTAACTGATGGCAATTATCATAAAATAAGTACGTTTGTTGTACAAATCATTTTTTTAATTTATTTATGGAAAAATCCAATGAGTGTCTCTTTACGCCAGCTTCGTGCCTTTGTTGTGATTGCTGAGTGCAGAAGCTTCACCAAGGCAGGCGAGGTCTTGTTTTTGACCCAATCTTCTTTGAGTGGACTCATCAAAGACATGGAAAAGC
>JBHCFR010000206.1:0-19515 GCA_041801945.1 Moraxella sp.
GACAACGCTGTTCCTGCTACGACACAAAATGTAGCACCTAGATTGTTATCGGTTGCTAATGTTGCGGTATCTGAAGAGGGATTAACAGGGGGTATTCGTGATAATAACGGCAGTCCAAATGATACTACCGATGATGCAGTAGCGACAGGTCGCTTAGTATTTGTCGATAATGATAGCTCCAATTTTGAAATTAGTTTAGAGGGCTTGAGTAACAATATTACGACGCTTGATGGTCAAAATATTCAGTGGTCATGGGATGCCAATACCAATACTTTGACAGGCTTCGCTGGAACAACCCCCGCTATCACTATTGAGCTTGAAAAGCCCGTAGCAAATGGAGGTGAATACACTGTAGATTACAAAGTAACTTTACATCAGCCTATTAAGCACCCTACAAACGATGCTGAGGATGTATTAAATCTTGATTTTAATATTAAAATTTCAGATGGCATAAATCAGATTAGCCAACCATTGAATGTTGCTATAGAAGATGACATGCCAAGCATTGAACAAGACACAACACGCGATGTATTGATTGAAATTCCAAGAGGTAAGGTTAACTTGCTAGTTGGTCTTGATTTGTCTTGGAGCATGGATAGAGCCACAGAAACTGGTGAAACTCGCCTAGAGGCAACCAAGAAAGCTCTTAAAGAAGCTATCCAAATGTATTCTGATAGTAATGATGTTATGGTTAAACTGGTTCCATTTAGCACTGAAGGGCAAGCCTATGGAGATACTTGGATAACAGCACAAGAGGCTTTGAATTTATTGGATAGCATCACGCCTAGCAACCCAAATGATCGCTACACGAACTACGAGGATGCATTGGCTAAAATGATGGCAGCCTTTGCCCAACCAGGCAAGTATGTGGGGGACGACGTTCAAAACATCTCTTTATTCCTGACTGACGGAGTGCCAACTTATTCTAACGGAGGTAATGGCACTCTAACAGGGGCATTGGAGGGTTATACCACCGATGCACTTCTAGATGAAGCAGAAACAAAAGTATGGACAGATTGGCTAGAAGCTAATAATGTAAAATCATATGCTTATGCAGCCTATCTGCAAGATGATCATCTGCAACACTTGCAATTAGGAAATAATCCCAACCTAAAAGCATTGGTAGACCCAATCGCTTATGATGGCACTACCAAAACCGACATGGATGCTATCTCTAGTCAAAACATGTCTGGTTTGAGAGATGCCTTAATAAAACACACGACCCAAAACATTTACAATGTTCAGAACCAGGGCTCTTTACTGACAAATGCTCAGCAGACTGGAGCCGCCACAGCTGGTTTTGGTGCTGATGGAGGTTATATTTCTGAGATTGTTGTTGGAGGAGTAACCTATGCTTATGATAGAAACACAGACACCATTACAACGCCAACAGGGGAGGTGTCAGGACATTTATTGACTGTTACCACACCTATAGGTGCGAAGTTAACTGTAGACATGACCACAGCACAATACACCTATACGCCTAGTGGATCAACTCTGGGTGATGGAAGTGCAAATAATTATCGCGAAGCAATCACATACAAATTAACAGACGGTGACGGCGATAGCGTAACTTCTACACAAATATGGACGGTCACCATTAAACCAGCTGATACCACCTTGGCTGCTTCTAGTGATAGTACTGGTGTTATTGCTGGCACCAATAACGGAGAAGTCATCACTGGTACATCAGCCAAAGATTATATTTATGGTGGCGGTGGTGACGACACTTTGAGTGGCGGTAGCGGTACTGATACCTTCATCTATAACGCCAAAGTAGATAATGGGCATGACACCATCAAGGACTTTGAAGTTGGCGTGGATAAGTTTGTGCTGAGTGATGTTATTAATGTCGGCTCTGAAAACTTGGGGCTGAATTTGGTGAATCCAACTTGGGCAAATCAGTCTAGCGTGACTGGCATGGCTTGGGATGACGCAGCTAAGAAACTAAGCTTTACCACCCAAGATGGTGCCAGCAATTCCATCACCTTTGAGGGCATGACAGAATCCTATACGGATCTGCAAGCTTTCTTGACGGCAAACACCATCATCTAAACTGTCCTATAACAAGAACACCCTAAGGTTAGCCTTGGGGTGTTCTACTATGTGGAGGGAGGTTGTCAGTGCGATTATTTCCATATGTGGCTGCCTTGCTATTTGAAGGTTTTGTCACAAAAAAGATGCCTTAAAAAAACTTGTCTATAATCCCGATATTTGTTATAATAGATAGGTTTTTTGCTGTATCAAAAACATCATGTCCCAATTTAAGCTGATGCCTACGCCAAGACCGTACCAGCTAACTATAAATACACAGCTAAATTGATGTCTTTTTGTCTTGATAATCGGAGTAAATCATGCCCTTAGTAAAGGTCAAAGAAAATGAGCCAGTTGATATTGCGATTCGTCGCTTCAAGCGTGCGTGCGAAAAAGCAGGTGTTCTAGCTGACGTACGTAAAAAAGAATTCTATGAGAAGCCCACCCAAGAGCGTAAACGCAAAAAAGCCGCTGCGGTTAAGCGTTATAAGAAAAAAGTATGGCGTGAACAAGCACGTACTGTACGTAAATACTAATTAGACAATTGTCAGGTTATTGGCAACATTCTAACTCAAAAACACCTTATGATGAATAAGGTGTTTTTTGTGTCATGGTTAAACTTATGTTGTGTTAGGCGTTATATTAGGCTCACATTAGACTTCCTGAGAAACTAGGTTTTCCGCTCACCCTGAGCCTGCCTGCGAGTGGTGGAAAACCGTTATGGTTTGTGACAAGCTCACCACGAACGGCTTCCTTATTTTTTGGGTTTCGCAAGAAATCTATTATATTAGGCTTAGGTTGTATGGATATCAGTCAATCAAAGCAGTTAAATCAAAGCGGGGATGATTTGCTCTTTTTGATGCAAGCCAGCATGAGCCACCCAATGATGAGTAGAGTTCCACCAATGGGTGTGATTGCCCCAAACCATCGTGGGCAGCCTAACGCCATAAGATAGAGTGTGCCACTAAATAGAATAATTCCTGCTTGTAGAGTTAAGGCAATCTTATGCGTGCGATAAGCCGATGTCATCTCTAAGATGCCAAGTGCCAAAATTCCCAAGCCGTGTATGAAGAGGTACAACGTGGCAGTATGCCAAAGGTCAAGCTCATAAGGGGTGGCGATTTTCTTTAAACCATGTGCACCAAATGCCCCTAACGCCACCGCCAAACCAAGATTTATGCCCGAAACTTTAATCCAGTTCATCATGTTTGTCCAAGTATGCTATTCAAACAGCATATCATCAATGGTCATGGCTTCACGAATTTTATCCATGGCATTTTTTTCAATCTGACGCACTCTCTCGGCTGAGATGTTATAGACAGCGGCTAAGTCATGTAAGGTAGATTTTTGGTCAGCAAGCCAACGTTGGGTAATGATGTCACGAGAACGCTCATCCAAGCTGTCCATGGCTTCTTTTAGGGCGGTGGTGGTATTTTCTTCCCAATCTGCATCTTCCACCATCTCAGCAGGATTGACGCCATCGTCCAAGAACAGCTGAGGTGCATAACGCCCATCTTCATCATCAGAATCTTGCAGTTCAAATGATGCATCATAACTGGTCAGGCGACTCTCCATCTCTAAGACCTGTTTGACGGTGACGTTCAAGTCTTTGGCGATGGCTTCGGCTTCTTGCAGGGTGAGCTGATTGCTGGATTTTTTAAGACTTCTTAGATTGAAGAACAGTTTGCGATGGGCTTTGGTGGTCGCCACTTTCACGATTCGCCAATTTTTGATGACAAATTCATGAATCTCCGCCTTAATCCAATGCACCGCAAAACTGACCAAACGAACGCCTTTGGTGGGATCAAAACGTTTCACCGCTTTCATGAGTCCTAAATTACCCTCTTGAATCAAATCAGCTTGCGACAGACCATAGCCTGAATAACTGCGAGCAATGTGGATGACAAAGCGTAAATGACTCATGACCAAAAGACGTGCCGCCTCCACATCTCCATCACGATAATAACGCTGAGCCAGCTCTCTCTCTTCTTCGGGGGTCAATATGGGAATCTGATGAACGGTATTAATATACGACCCAAGATTGACACCGGGGGCGGTCAGATGAGTGGGCATGGCAGGCACCAAGTCTTTGGTGGGGACGTCATACACGGGTGTATCATGCAGCAAAGGCGTGGCACCAACTGTGATGGGCTGATAAGGGGAATACTTGGGGGTGCCGATGTCTAGCCCCTCCTCTGATTCGTCATCTCCCCCCAATAAATGTTCATCTAAGTCATCCAACTCATGTAGCTCATCCGCCTCATGAAAGCCGTCCATCTCATCTCCCAATAAGTCGTGCGGCAGGTCATCGTCTAAGAAGTCCTGCTCTAAAGCCTCATCTGACTCATCTGATGCATAAGACGATCGCTTGCTGTGATAAGGGTTGGGGAATTGGTCAAAATGCTCATCAAAATCACGCCCCTCATCAGCATAACTGCCATCATAGTCATCAAAATTGTCATAATCATCATAGTGTTTAGGCATTTTTTTACCAATCGGTCAAAGAGTTTATCAAAATTCGTTTCATTTTAAGCCGAAATCCCTGCAAATGCTAGCAATTTTTATGGATTTTTAGGGGTTTTTGGTAAGCAAAAATGAAAAATTGTTTCTGTCTGTCCGTACGCCCAAGTTTGTACAGACAGGGTATTTTTTTGGCAATACGCCACAAGATGAGTCTGTGAATTTTTATCGGTGGCAAGCAGATATAGGGCGTGACCCGCCATCACCTCTTTTAGGGCAATCTTCGCCTTTAATAAAGGCATAGGGCATGGCAGATGGCGAGCGTCAAAGAAGTGCGTAACTCCTAACAGGTCGTCCCTATGAATCAGGTGCGTGTCTAAGGCGACAGTTAGACCCTCGATGATGCACTCATCGTGTGCGATGTTGGCGGGCAGCAGATCAAGAAAACTTTTGGGAAGCGTGTCGGAGGGAAGTGGTGGGGTCATCGGTGGGGTCATCGGTGGACATGAATGTTGGATAAAATGAGGGTGGATTGAAAAATTTAAAGAGATGGAGTTCCAAAGATGGTGTGCTAAAAACAAGTCTAAAACAAGTCTGTTTACAAAAATAATTAAGAAAATAACGCAGTACCACTATCATTTTGAGTGAAGTTTGGTAAGATAGCACATCATATTAGGAAAACTTAGGAAAGAGCCATGAGCCTTTTACAAAACATCGTCGCCCAAGTGGTCAAAAATGCCTTGACCGATAACGATCACGGTCGCAATAACCAAGCCCAACAAGGAGGTTTGGGGGATTTGCTTGGTGGTCTGACAGGTCAATCACAAAGCAATGCAGGACTGGGCGGCATGCTCGGTCAAGTGGCGGCAAGCCAAATGGGTGGCAATTCTAGAAGCAATCAGGCAGGAGGTCTGGGCGGATTGCTCGGTGGTCTTTTGGGTGGTCAATCACAAAGACAGGCAAGCCCTACCGATTTGGGCAGTATCCTAGGAGGCGTGCTTGGCAGTCAGTCTGCCCAAAGTCGTACCCAAGGAGGGTTTAACAAATCTACCTTGTTGCTTGCTTTGTTGCCCATCGTCTTAGGCTATATCCAAAGTAACGGCGGACTGTCTGGCGTTCTTGCCAAATTCCAAGGCAATGGACTTGGTAATAAAGCTCAGTCTTGGGTTGGCATTGATACGGATAATGATGGACTAGATGCCCAAGATATTTTAGGGCTACTAGGTCAAGATAAAGTGAATGAAGTCTGTCAGCAGACAGGAGCGAGCCAAACTGAGGTGTGTCAAGGCATTGCCGAGCTTCTACCACAAGTCGTCAATGATCTTACCCCACATGGCGACATAGAAGCCGATGAAAATGAAGCCAACCAAGAAATCAGCCAAATCTTAAAGCAGCTGCAAGGCTAAAATATAAAGCACCATTAGTGCCATCAAGAAAAAAGCACCCCAAAAGTGAACCGCACCCCAAAAGTTAGACACTAACCTTTGGGGTGCTTTTATGTGGGTCTTTTATCTGATTTGCCTGATGAATGTATTAGAATAAGGTTTGAATAACCCTAAATATTTTAAGGATTAATTGATGTATTTCTGTTATAATGAAGTCAGTTATCATCTGACGGATGAATAAAATAACTTGGCAAGCCCATGTTTTTTTATTGATGTCAAGATGTTTAGCCCTGAGAATAACGAGGTTCGTATCTGATAGGGAAGTTGGCAAGGGTTTCATTTTTTTATGATTCAAAGCCAAAGGTGACTGTATGCCATTTAAACCTATCCCTGCGATGATTGCTGTCGCCATCACATTATTGATCTGGTTCGTCATTCCTGTGCCAGCAGGTGTTGAGCCGAATGCGTGGCATTTGCTAGCGTTATTTGTGGGTACAATCGCCGCCATCATCGGTAAAGTGCTGCCGATTGGGGCGATTTCCATCATTGCCATTACGCTTGTTGCGCTAACAGGCGTGACAGCAGACACACCAAAAGCGGCGATGGATGACGCTTTATCTAGTTTTTCAAGCTCTCTTATCTGGCTCATTGCGGTGGCGGTCATCATCTCACGCGGACTGGTCAAGACAGGATTGGGAGCTAGGATTGCCTATAATGTTATTGGGTTATTCGGCAAGAAGACCTTAGGCATCGGTTACTCTTTGGCGATTGCTGAGACGCTCATCTCTCCCATCACGCCCTCTAATACTGCCCGTGGCGGTGCGATCATCTATCCCATCACACGCTCCATCGCCGAGAGCTTTGGCTCAAAATCTGATGATGGCACGACCAAAAAAATGGGCGAATATCTGTCATTGGTCAATTATCAAGCCAACCCCATCACCTCTGCCATGTTCATCACGGCAACCGCCCCTAACCCCTTGGTGGTGGAACTCATCAGTAGGGCAACAGGCAGTCAGATAGAGCTGTCATGGACGACTTGGGCACTTGCCATGCTGCTGCCCGGACTTGCCTGTATTCTACTCATGCCTTTGGTCATCTACGCCATCGCCAAGCCTGAAATCACAAAGACCCCCAATGTCAAGGAATTTACAAGTGCCAGACTGGCTGAGCTTGGCAAACTAAGTCGTGATGAGAAAATCATGCTAGTGGTGTTTGGTGGGATGCTACTGCTGTGGGCGAATGTGCCTGCCATGCTCTTTGGTAAAGCGTTTGCTGTGGACGCAACCGCAGTGGCATTTTTGGGGCTATCGGTGGTGATTTTGACAGGGGTGCTGACGTGGGAGGACATTTTAAAAGAAAAATCAGCGTGGGATACGCTGGTGTGGTTTGGTGTGCTCATCATGATGGCGACTTATCTTAATAAACTCGGTCTCATCGGTTGGTTCTCAGGGCAGATTGAGAGTGCCATTGGTGCCATGGGCGTCAGCTGGGTCGGTGCTGTGGCGATTTTGACGCTCATCTATATGTACACGCATTACTTTTTTGCCAGCACCACCGCCCACATCACCGCCATGTTTGCTGCTTTTTATGGTGTGGGACTTGCTCTGGGGGCACCTCCCATGCTCTACGCGCTCATCTTGGCGGCGACAAGCAGTCTCATGATGACGCTCACCCATTATGCCACAGGGACAGCACCCGTCATTTTTGGTGCAGGCTATGTGTCGCTTGGGCAATGGTGGAAAGTTGGGTTTGTGATGAGTGTGGTGAACCTAGTGGTGTGGATTGGGGTGGGGCTCATCTGGTGGAAGCTCTTGGGTTATTATTGATCGGTAAAAAAGGCGACGCTAATGAGGTCTTATTTGCCGTTGCCTTTAACTTTGTTTGCTGGGTTTGTCTTGGGGGACACGGTCATTTTTAAGTAGTGATACAAAATAAATTCATCATTCATTGGCTGATTTTACCAAGATGCCCTATAATAACCCAAACTTGATTCGTGACATGAAAAGTTAAGAGGCACGACATCACTGCTAATCTTAGCTGGGTTGGGCTGTGCTTTGATTGTGATTGCCATGCATCACGCCTCTTGGTTTTGTTTTAGTAATAGGAAGGGTTATGACCACAGAGATGATTTTAAGTATTTGTCTGGGCATTGGACTGGCAGCAAGTTCAGGATTTAGGGTGTTTGTGCCGTTATTTGGCATGTCTTTGGCAAGCTATTTTGGTATTTTGCCGTTGGGCGAGAACTGGCTATGGCTTGGCAGTACGACAGCACTTGTGATTTTAGCGGTGGCAAGTATCGCCGAATCACTCTCTTATCTGGTGCCTTTTGTGGATAATTTACTAGATACCATTGCTGTGCCGTTGGCGGGAGTGGCAGGGACAATCGTCATGGCAGGCAGTCTGACGGACATGAGTCCTGCGATGACGTGGGCTTTGGCAATCGTGGCAGGCGGAGGGGCAGCAGCGACCATCAAAACCACAACAGCAGGGGCAAGAGCAGTATCCACAGCGACGACAGCAGGTGTCGCCAACCCTGTGATTGGACTTGCTGAGACAGGGACGGCGGTCGGGCTGTCTGCATTGGCGATTTTTGCCCCTGTGGTGGCAGGCGTGGTGGCATTCGTTGGGGTGATGGTGTTTATTTGGCTTGTGATGAAATTAAAACGTAAAACAAATCAAGCTTAAAAGCAATCAAATTCAAAAACAAAGAGCAGGGGTGTTGTCACCCCAAAAATAGGATGGCTGTGTAGGACGTTATACAAAAACCCATTTGACATCAAAACTTCATTCAGGAACATCAAAGGTCAAAGCCATCAAGAATCAAAATCATCAAGGGTCATTTTTAGGGCTTCAAAACACACGTCCATCTCAAAACCACGATACTGTAAGAAGCGTAATTGGCGATTTTTTTCTTTGAAATCTTTGGGGAGGCTGTCTCCGTATTTTTTGCAGCGAGCCTCTACGGCAAGTTTGAGCCAATCTATCTCATCCGTATCGCCGTGACCGCCATCTGCTAAAATCGTGCCATCTGTCACGCTAGATACACCAGCAAGACGAATCAGAGCATCCATCCCTCCAAAATCTTTGACGTCTAACCCTGCCCCTCTGAGCGACTCTGTGATGTGTCGTATGCCTCGCCCTTTGCGTACCGCTTCACGCACCCTCATGGTGGCACAGCGTTCATCTGATTGATACCCTTTTTCCGAAAATTCATCAAGAAGTGCATTCACCGCTGTCGCCTCACAGCCTTTGGCGATGAGTTTGGCTCCAAGCTCATGACGGGATAATTCTTTTCTTGATAGATAATAAAAAGCGAGCCAACGCAGGTAGCGAGTGGCTTTGTCAGGAATGGGTATTTTCTCTATCTCAACCTGACTTAATAGTTGTAGGGATTTGTCATCAAGGACGCTTTGATGAACATCATCAAGCAGCACGCCCACTGCCGATGGCTGACGGTGAACGCGATTTTTCTTACTCGTCTTTGATGGGGTAACCTGAGCCGATACATCTGGCGAAACCGATGAGGGGGTTTCTTTGATGTGATCTTTTGGCGTTGCTTTGGTGTTTTTGGTTGGTTGAGTGTCTTTCTTTGGTGACGCCTTGTCATGAGATGATTTTTTTGTGTTGGCAGAAACATCGGCAGACGTGGAGTCCTCCATGTCTGCCAATATCTCGTCCAGTGTCTTTATGTCTGAACTTATCGTCTTTACGGGGTTATCCATAAAACCTATTCGTCTGGATAATCGCCATCATCAACGAAGTCTGAATCATCATATTCAGGCACCTCGCCATCATCTTCATCTGATTCTGTTCTCTTAACCTTGATGACGCCTGACATCTTAGTGTTACGAATCTGAGATTCAATCGTTTGGGCTATCTCTGGATTGTCCGCCAAAAATTGGCAGGCATTGGCTTTACCTTGTCCGATTTTTGTGCCGTCATAACTGTACCATGACCCAGATTTCTCAACGATGTTCAGCTCAGAACCGATGTCCACAATCTCGCCTAGATGGTTAATCCCCTCGCCATACATGATGTCAAATTCCGCTTGACGAAAAGGAGGTGCCATTTTGTTTTTGATGACTTTGACACGTGTCTCTGAACCTAGGATACTTTCTTTGTCCTTAGGATCTTTGACAGAACCGATGCGGCGAATGTCTAGGCGAACAGAGGCATAAAATTTTAGGGCGTTACCGCCTGTGGTGGTCTCAGGAGAGCCAAACATGACACCGATTTTCATGCGGATTTGGTTAATGAAGATGACCATGCAGTTGGAGCGTTTGGCGTTACCTGTGATTTTACGCAAAGCTTGGCTCATAAGACGGGCTTGCAGACCCATGTGGCTGTCTCCCATCTCACCCTCAATCTCGGCTTTGGGAGTCAAGGCGGCAACTGAATCAACCACAATCATATCTACCGCCCCAGAACGAACAAGCATGTCCACGATTTCTAAGGCTTGCTCGCCGTTATCAGGTTGGGAGACCATGAGCTCATTAAGATTCACACCAAGTTTCTTGGCATAAATAGGGTCTAAGGCGTGTTCAGCATCAATAAAGGCACACTTGCCACCTGCTTTTTGGCACTCGGCAATGGTCTGTAAGGTCAGCGTGGTCTTACCTGAACTCTCAGGACCAAAAATCTCAATGATTCGTCCTTTGGGCAGACCACCGATGCCAAGTGCAATGTCAAGCCCAAGCGAGCCTGTGGAAATCGTGTCCACGTCCACCTTGATGGACTCATCGCCTAGGTTCATGATGGTGTTTTTGCCGAAGGCTTTTTCAATCTGAGCGAGGGCGACTTGTAGGGCTTTTGCCTTATCTAGGACAACATCACCCGTTTCTTTGGTTGCTTTACTTTTTGCGGCTTTTGCCATGTCATTTACCTATTGTTATGAGAATACATTTCGCCTATTTTAGCACTTTTTGACTTGAAATGGCGGTAAATTTTGACTGGTTACAATAAATAATTCATGGTGTTTTCATCAAATCTTTGATTGACTCTCATCTCTTTTAAAAATCCATTCCTCATCAGTGCTTGCTTTTTCATCAAAATAATAGCCGTCTTGATTAAAGTTTTTTAGCTCGTCGGGTTTGGTGATTTGGTTTTTGGCACTAAAATTCATCATCATGCCACGGGCTTTTTTGGCATAGAAACTGATGATTTTGTATTGTCCGTTTTTTTGATCTAAGAATTTGGGCGTGATGATGTTGGCATGGATATTGCTGGTATTGACCGCATTAAAATATTCATTGGATGCCAGATTGATTAATACATCAGAGCCACTTTGGTGAATACGCTCATTAATGACATTAGTAATCAAATCACCCCAGTATTGATATAAATCATTGGCATGAGGGGTTTTTAGTTTGGTACCCATTTCAAGGCGATAAGGCAGCATGTCATCTAGTGGTCTTAATAACCCATAAAGCCCAGACAAAATACCCAAATGCTGGTTCAAATATAAAATCTCATCTTGATTAAGATGATAAGCGTCCAATCCTGTATAAACATCGCCATCAAATAAATAAATGGCAGGTTTTTTATTGTCATCAAAGGGATAAGTCCAATGCCCATTACGCATGACATTAAGCTCTGCAATCTTTGCAGAGACGCCCATGAGTTCTTGTAAATCTATGACGTCTTTTTGTTTTAGGGTGTGCATTAACTCTATGGCGTGATTAATCAAAGTCGGTTCGCTTGATGGGTTGTTCAAATTAAAAGGCAGGGGTGTTTTTTCATCTAAATTTTTGGCGGGGGATATTAAAAAGTACATGGCATTTCCAATAAAACTCTTGTTGTCATGGATTATAGGGCAAACAACCAAACTTTGCAATTTAAAATTATTAAAGGGCTGTATTGAATGATGAAATCAAATCTGCTATGCTAGCTTTATTTACCTAAAAGGAATGAATATGACTGACACCATTTTATCGCACCTTCATCCCACCAAATACGGCAAAAACATCGCCATCATCACCCTAAATAACCCCAAAGCACTAAACGCCCAAAACCTAGACATGGTCAAAGCCACGCATGCACTGCTGGACAAATGGGCGGATGATGAGAGTGTGGCGGTCGTGGTGCTACATGGTGCAGGAGAGAAGGGGCTGTGTGCAGGGGGTGACATCAAGACACTGCACACCAGTGATGGCTATGCCCACGACTTCTTTGTGCAGGAGTATGGACTCATGCATGCCATGCACACCTATCCTAAGCCCATCATGACATGGGGGCATGGCATCGTCATGGGAGGGGGCATGGGACTTTTTGCCGCATCTAGCCATAAAGTGGTGACCAAAGCGACGCTCATGGCGATGCCTGAGGTGTCCATCGGTCTGTTTCCTGATGCAGGTGCTTCTTACTTTTTGAATCATATGGCGGGCAAGACAGGGCTGTTTTTGGGGCTGACAGGGGCAAGATTTAATGGGGCAGACGCCTATGCCTTTGGGGTGGCGGATTTTGCGATAGATCATGATAGGTTTCATGACTTATTAAAGGCACTTTGCCAGATTGATTTTGGGGACAATGCCACCAATCATCATTTATTATCCGCCTGCCTAAGTGCGTTTCATGATAAGGGGATATTGCCAAAGAGTGAATTGTTAGAGAGCTTTGATGAGATTTGTCATCTGATGAATCAAGGTGATCTACTGGCGGTGGATAACGCACTCATGAACTATACAGGGGATAGCGACTTCATCAAATCCGCCCTAGAACTCTATCAGCATGGCTCAGACACCACCAAAGCCATCACCTTTAAGATTTATCATGATTTAAAAACCACCAAAAAAGACTTCTCTCTACGGCAAATCTTTGATTTGGAAACCGTCGTGGCAACACACTGCGTCAATCATGGCGATTTTAAAGAAGGCGTAAGAGCCCTACTCATTGATAAGGACAAAAATCCCAAATGGCGATATGATTTGGAGGATATGCCAAAAGACTATCTTGATGAGTTTTTTGGGGAATTTGCCTGATAAAACCCGCTCAAATCAGGGCGGATTTTATTGTCATTTGGCTTCTGAGCAAACATGGTCAAGTAACATCTCTCCCATGCTATTAGGTGTTACTTTATGCCAAGTTTGGGAGGAATGGGTGGAGATATCCTGCTCGCTGCGGTGAACTTGATTACCTTCTTTGTCATAAGCAATGGCATGATCATAAGTGATGCTGCGAGCAGAGCAGTCATGGTAGTTTAGGCTTTTGGTTTGCCAGTAGGATTTGCCATCGCCGACATCTTGGGCTTGGTGAAAGTCATATCTTGTCCAAGCACCAAGATAAGTACCGCCATCAGTGAAATGGTGTATTTGAATGCTGTCATGGTCAATGTGATGGACAACCATCTCGTCCTGCCCTGTAAGCACCCAGTTGGCAGCGTGGGCAGATAGCGATGACAAGAAGAGGAGAGTGAGTACAAGGGATTTTTTCATGGGGTGTCCTTTTTGAGGTGTCCTTGATGTGTCCTTAATCTTCTCTTAACTGCTGGGATTTATTCTAACATAAACCCAACAAAAAGCCGCCCTATTTAGAGTGGCTTTAAACAGTGACCGATGACGCTCAATCACACTTTCGGTGGTAGGCAGCTTGGCAGATGCTTGGCAGGGTCGCTGCCATAGGCATTGATGGCATCCTCTACGGTGAGCCCCAACGCTTTGGCGACGCCCATGCCATAATCAGGATGGCAGGCGTGACAGTTCCTAATGTGGCGATATTTAATGAAATCAAGTGCATCGCCCATCGCCGCTGCGGTATTATCAAACAGGGCTTGTTTTTGGGTGTCGTTCATGAGATTGAACAGGGCTCGTGGCTGACTAAAATAGTCGTCATCATCCTCGCGAAAATCCCATTGTTTGGCATCGCCTAAGATGGCAAGGGGTGGTTCGGCATATTGGGGTTGTTCTTGCCACTGACCAAAGCTGTTTGGCTCATAGTGTGGACGACCGCCGTAGTTGTCATTGACCCGTCCTTGTCCATCTCTGTGGTTAGAATACACAGGGCAACGTGGGGCATTGACAGGGATTTGGTTGCGGTTCACGCCCAGACGATACCGCTGTGCATCGGCGTAATTGAACAGACGAGCTTGGAGCATTTTGTCGGGCGAGACACTGATACCCGGCACTAGGTTGCTGGGGGCGAAAGCAGACTGCTCCACATCCAAAAAGAAGTTTTCAGGATTGCGGTTTAGTTCAAACTCACCGACCTCAATGAGTGGGAACAGCTTTTTTGACCACACTTTGGTTAAGTCAAACGGATGAAAATCCACCTCGTTGGCTTGGGCTTCTGGCATGATTTGGATGTACATCGTCCATTTTGGAAAGTCGCCACGTTCAATGGCATCATACAGATCTCGCTGATTGCTCTCACGGTCTTTGGCGACGACAGCTTCCGCCTCGCTGTCAGTTAGGTTTTGGATGCCTTGCTGGGTGCGAAAGTGGAATTTTACCCAAAAACGTTCGTTATTGGCATTGATAAAGCTATAAGTATGACTGCCAAAGCCATGCATGTGACGGTAGCTTTTGGGGATGCCGCGGTCGCTCATGACGATGGTCACTTGGTGAAATGCCTCAGGCAAGAGCGTCCAAAAATCCCAGTTGTTGGTGGCAGAGCGTAAATTGGTTTTGGGATCTCTTTTGACGGCTTTATTTAGGTCAGGGAATTTTCTTGGGTCTCTTAGGAAAAAGACAGGGGTGTTGTTACCCACCATGTCCCAATTGCCCTCTTCGGTGTAGAATTTTAAGGCAAACCCACGAATGTCACGTTCAGCATCTGCCGCACCACGCTCACCTGCCACGGTGGTAAAGCGAGCGAACATTTCAGTTTTTTTGCCCACTTCACTAAAAATGGCGGCACGAGTGTAGCGGGTGATGTCATGGGTGACGGTAAAGGTGCCAAATGCCCCTGAACCCTTGGCGTGCATGCGACGCTCAGGGATGACCTCACGGGCAAAGTCGGCAAGTTTTTCGTTTAGCCATAAATCTTGGGCAAGTAGGGGACCTCTTTTGCCTGCGGTGAGAGAGTTTTGGTTGTCAGCGACAGGGGCACCGTTACTCATGGTAAGGGGCGTGCCTGAGTAGGGGCATTTTGGGGTGTCATTCATGTCAGTCATGTGATGTCCTATGATAAAAAGAAAACAGCAACCAAAATCATAGCAGACATTTGATGTGCTGTCAGTTGTTTTGTGTAAGCAATAAAAATGGCACTCATTACGGCATCTGCCTGTGATGCCTGATGGACATCACCATGATAGAGCCAAATTTTCAATGAGTAAATTATAATAATTTTATGTTTTTATTTTGTTTTTTAAATGATAAATCAGCGGTGTTTGTGAGTCATCATCGGTTGGTGTGGATTGTAGGTCAGGCTTGTATCTTTTTTTGATGGTTTTTGCTACAATGAAAACCACCCCATTTTGACAAAAGGCTGTATCATGACATTAAACTGGCACGACACTTTGGACATCGCCATCGCCTTGTCCGAAAAGCATTCCGATGTGGATGTTCAGTACATTCGCTTTACCGATCTGCATCGTTATGTGTGTGAACTAGAAGGGTTCGTTGGCGAGCCTGATAAGTCCAACGAAGCGATTTTGGAGGCGATTCAGATGGCGTGGCTTGATGAATTGGATTAGATGAATTGGATTAGATGAATTGGATTAGATGAATTAGATTGGAAAAGTTAGGCTAGATAGATTATGATTGGCAAGTTTGGTTAAGTAAGCCAATTGATAAACATCAGCAAAGCACCTCTTCTCTTTTACCTCACCTATCGTGCGATGAGACAAAAGATAGAAGCGAAAGATAAGAGGTGTTTGCCTAGGCGATGAGCTGCATCAAAATCCGTTCGTATATCAATGTCAATTTCTCCAAATCCGCCAACGCCACCTTTTCATCTATCTGATGAATGGTGGCATTGAGCACACCAAGCTCCACCACCTGAGCGTTCATGATGGGTGCGATAAAGCGACCATCTGAGGTGCCGCCACTGGTGGACAGGGTGGCGTGGGTGCCTGTTACCTCATGAATGGCAGACATCACAGCATCTACAAATTCCCCTTTCTCGGTCAAAAAAGGCTCGCCTGACAAGCTCCATTCTATCTCATAAGTTGCACCAGACTGCTCAAAATGCTTATCCAAAATGGCGTGCGTCTTCTCTTGCAGGCTCTCGGCAGTGTTTTCGGTGCAAAAGCGAAAATTAAACAGTACCTCCACGCTGTTTGGGATGACATTGGTCGCCCCTGTACCGCCTTTGATGTTGCTGATTTGCATGCTGGTGGCAGGAAAATAGGCATTACCCTCATCCCATGTGGTGCTGACCAGCTCTGTTAGTGCTGGGGCGAGCTCGTGCATGGGGTTGATGACCAGATGTGGATAGGCGATGTGTCCTTGTTTGCCTGTGACGGTGAGTTTGGCGTTTAGTGAGCCACGTCTGCCATTTTTGATGACATCGCCGAGTGTCTGCGTGCTTGAGGGTTCGCCCACCAGACAGTAGTCCATCTGCTCGCCACGCTCTGCCAGTGCTTCAACGACCTTTTGTGTGCCATGAATCGCCACGCCCTCCTCGTCAGCGGTGATGAGCAGCGAGATGTCGCCTTTGTGATTGGGGCTCTTTTTGATGAACTCATCACACGCCACACAAAAGCAGGCAATGGCGGTTTTCATGTCAGCCGCCCCCCGTCCCCACAGATAGCCGTCCGCCACGGTGGGTGAAAAGGGCGGATACTGCCACAGGCTCTCATCACCCACAGGCACGACATCGGTATGCCCTGCAAAACATAAGTGCGGTGCGGTGGAGTCGCTGCCTTTTTTCTTGGCATATAGGTTTTTGACTTGGGCGTTTTTGCCGTCATCATTAGGGTCGCCAAAATACATAAACTCACACTCAAATCCCAAAGCACCCAAATAATCTGCCAAGATATTTTGGCATTCAAAGTCATGGGGGGTGATGGAGGGCTCTTGCAGCAGGCGAGTAGATAGGGCTAAGGTTGGGGTCATAATATTACCTTCATGATGAATGACAGCGAATGTGATGAGTTTACCAATTAAGGGGGCGATGTCAAGTGTTTGTCCTTGGACTTTTTGTGCTTAACAATGGGGATAAGGGTGGATAGCATGGCTGAGCCGATGACCAAACAGCTCCCCACGGCGGTCAAGAGATTCATTCGCTCACCCAAAAACAGCATGGCAATCAACACCCCAAACACAGGCTCCAAGGCAATGAGCATGCCTGTAATGTGAGCAGGGGTTTTGTTCAGTCCGATGTTCCAGATTTTATAGGCCAGCCAGCTGCAACACACCCCCAGATAAATCACCGACAACAGTCCCATCCAATTAAAATGAACTTGCCAATCGTCGATGAGCAATAAGGCTAAGGGCAAAGATAAGATTGCACCCATGACGAGGACTTGGGTGGTGTAGGTTTTGTTGTCTAATTGATTCATCAAATCTTTGCCCAAATGAATGCTGAGCACAAATCCCAGACCTGCTAAGAATACCAAGGACAAGCCAAATAAATCCACACTGGTGTCCGTTTGCGATCCAAGCACCAACAAGCCAACGCCAATAAAAGCAATGATGCTAAGCACCCAATCATACATCATCACACGCTGTTTAAAAAACAAAAATCCAAGCAATAACACCAATATCGGCTCTGTACCAATCACGACCACCGCACTGCTGGCTGAGGTATGGGCAAGCCCCATGAATTGTACCAAAATGCCAATTGGAAATAACAAAAACGCAATACCCCAAAGTTTATGACGAATGGGTTTGGCGATGGTTTTGTGTGTCTTTAAGAAGAAAGGCAGTACAATCAAACTGGCAATCATAAAGCGGATTTGTACCGCCATGGCAGGGTCAAACATGGTATAAGCATATTTGCCTGCGGTAAAAGAACTTGCCCAGATAAGTAGGGCGATGATGATATAAAGCATGGTTTAATAAAGTTTCTCTAAGTCAACTCTAAGTTGGGCTAAATCTCATTGGTGTTTTGCCAGTCAATTTTTACTAGCCAACCTGTACTTTTTTCTTTATTATAGGCGTCAATCATGTTTGGATTGATACTCCAAGACTGGGCGATTTTCATCACATCCTCTTCATCTGCACCAAATATTGGCAATTCACTTTTATTAGATAATTGCCAATATTTTTCCAAGGCTTCACTATCATCCATTCCATCATAATCTGGTAATCCCAACGCCGTCTCTTCCGCAGTGATTGCACCCATTGTAAAGATGCCATATTCGTTATTGCTATACAGACGTTGCCATTGTCCATGTTTGGCTTTTTGCCAAATGATATAATCCGCCACACGATATGTGCCATAAATATGCACTTCATCAAAGATGGTGGGCAAATTATCCAAAGCATATTGATATTTATCCCTAATGCTTATATCAGAAATTTGCCAGATAGAATTGCCTACCACCAAAACCCAACCATGAATAACAGGTGTGACAAAAGCATGGTTGCCATGCTCATAAGCATAATCAAGTCCACTTCTCCAATTCACCACTTGTTTATCACGAATTGGTAATTTGGATAACACCCAGTCAGTATCATTAGCTTTAATAGCAAGCCAGCTAATTTTATAACCAAACGATATAGGAAAATCAGGTTCACTATCTATTGATGTCTGCTTAATTTTGTTGATTGGATTTAAATGATGGTTTGAATTTTCTTTGATGCCTAATCCCATGAGTGATAATATAGATTTTAATAACTTCATAACTATATCAGCCTGCCATCTCGCCTAAGCCAAGTGGCGATAGAGAATCTTTGGCGGTGGGTGATTTCCACTTGATGCAATAAGTTGCTGTCAAAGATGATCAGGCGGTTTAATTTGGGTGATAGTTGCACGGTTTTGCCTGTTTTATCCACCACACTGATGTGACCGCCATCACTGTCTTGCCAGTCATCATTGAGATAAAAAACCGCTGAGATGACTCTCTCATCTCGTCCTTTGGGGTTGTCTTGATGCCATTGATAACCAAAGCCCGCAGGATAGCAGGCATAATGAGCCTCCGAGGAGCGAATGCCGACATACAGCATTTCATTAAAATACCGTCCGAGCTCATCTATCGCCCCAAGATACGCCATGCCAACAGGGCACGCCTCATCTATCCAGCGAATGCTATCACCACGAATGACACTTTGCCTTTGCCCATGTGTCAGATGAGCCTCTTTGTATTGCACAAAGCCACTCTCATGTTGCAAAGCAAACACAGCTTCTGCCCCAAACACCTCATCTAGCACCAAGACACCTGTATGGATAAAGCTGTCAAGATTTTGTTCTATTAAAGCGTGCCAATGGATAGAAAAGTGAACCATCATAAATAAAAAATAGCCAAAAACAGCCAACTATGCTACCATAAGTTATTTAAAATTACACCCACATTTACCATGAATTATAAGCACGCCTATCATGCTGGCAACTTTGCCGATGTCGCCAAGCACATCTTGTTATTACAGCTTCTTGCTCAGTATTCCGCCAAAGCCAAGCCCTTTTATGTGCTAGATGCTTATGGTGGCAGGGGACTGTATTCATTAGACAGTGATGAGGCTGCCAAAACAGGCGAGGCAAATCAGGGCATTCGTGCCTTAGAGGCAGCATGGAGGGATGGGACATTGACCAGTCC
>JBHCFR010000207.1:0-4590 GCA_041801945.1 Moraxella sp.
CTTTAGCGTTACAACCTTGTCTCTAATGGTTTTAATTGACTGTTTAGCCATGTCGCATTGTCTTGTAAATTCCCAAGCATCATCGACCAGCCTTCCACCTGCTCGGTTAGCTCTATCAAGGCAGTCTGCAAGGTCAAAATCTCGCTGTCTTTTTGTGTCAGCTGTTGCTCTAAGTGCGATATCATCTGCTGTTGCTTGCTGATGGTGGCTTGATAGCCAGTCTTCGCTTTGTCGTAGTTGCCCTTGGCTGTGTTGTAGTCCTGTTTGGCTTTGCTGAACAATTTCGTCAACGGTTGTGCCTGCTTGTTCAATAATGCTCGCTCGTTTTCTAGTAATTGACTCTCTTCGCTGTTGAGTGCTGTTAATGTAGCTATTTGCTTGGTCAACTGCTCGTTTTGAGTCACAAGCTCGCTGATCTGCTTGGTCAATGAGCGGTTTTGTGTTACCACTCTTATCAATGATTTGCGAGTTTTGTTGATGGTATGACTCAATGAGCTTTTGGTCTGCTCCCATATCTTTTGAGTATTGTGCCACTCTGTCTCGGCTTGTTGCCACTCGCTGTGTGCAACCCTCCAATCGCCCTCTTCTTTGTTCATGTCGCTTTGCAAGTTTTCGATAAATCCATGCAATAAGGTCTCGGCATTGCTTAAAAAGCCATAAGGGTCGGCTGGCATCTGCTTGACTGCTTGAACTGTCGCTTGTTCTTGGCTCTCTAGTATCGCTGGTTTGTTGTTTTTTCTCGTCCTTGTTTTTGTTTTTGTCCCTGCTTGTTTGGGTTGGTCGGACTCTTGCCCCATGGCGATTTGAAGTGGGGTTAAGGTCAGCTCCTGTGGGTTGTATTGATACATGGTCTAATCCTCCTACAATCTTAGTGTCATGGCGATAGTCGCCTGCTGATGACCCAAGCGAAGTTTCTCTGTCAATTCCCCAATCTCGCTCAAGGGTCGCATCATCTCTTGCGTAAATTGTTCGCTTTGATGATTGAGCTGTTTGCTCATTGCCATACTTTTTGTGAAGCTCTCTTGCACGCAGTGAGCAGAGTGTTGCAAATCGCTCACTTGCTGTTCTAAGTCTTTGATGTTTTTGTCTGTCATAATCAGCTTGTCGCTTTGCCCTATCGTCTTCAATTCGGCTTGCACCTCTTGGTTGCCCTGCTTCATGCTCTTCAAGGGTGAAAGATTTTGCATAGATTTTTCCTTGTATTCTAAACGTTTGTTCGGTGGTGGTGTCGGTCACAACAATGCCCGTTTTATTTTGTTTGACCCGATAGCCTGTGGGATGATTCATGTCCCCATGCACATATTCGATATAACGTTTAACATCACTGGCATTCGTGACATCTCCTTTGGTGATACTGCCACTGATGTACTGGTGAATCTCTTCTTTTTGTTGTTTAAATTTGTCATGAGGGATACTGCCATCAGGCTTTTTAAAGGGCGTGATTAGAAAATCACGTTCATGTTTTGGGGCATTAGGGTCGGACAATCCATGCTTTTGTAGTTGTATCTCTTTCCAATAATTTAACCGTGCCACATCTCGCCTTTGCTGATAAACATCCAAGTGCTTGCCCGTCTGTAAATCTACCTTAGCAAAAACAAAGTTTAACTCCAATCGCCCTTTATCTGTGTGCTCCACCCAGTAACAAGCATAACGGGTCGCATCAAAGTTAGGCAGTAACGCCTCCTCAAATGAGACCATAAGCTCTTGTTTTTGTTTTTCATCTAAGGTTTCACTCTCATTAAATGACAAACAGCCACTGGTATAAGTACTACTGGCATTGGCATAATCCAACAAATCAATCTGCCGACTGGTGTGCATCTCATCACCTCTAATAATGCGTGCCACCCCTTGATTGGCTCGGTTGTCAAGCAGATAATCCTTCACGCTTTTAGAGGAAGTATTACCCCCACCTTTTAGACCTTGTTTAAAAAATTTAACCAGCACGTCAAGATTCCTCAATCGATTGGGTTAGACCATGAAGCTCTTTATAAATCTCTGATAACGTCAAATTTAGCTCAATAATATCAAGCTCTTCTAATTTATTTTGTGCTTTTTTGGTGTTGGCAACTTTGGCAATTTGATTGATGTTACTGCCAATGCGTGCAATCTGTGAGAGCAGTTTTGCATCGTGCTTTCTTTGTTTTTGATTCACCATCGGTTGAGACAAAATGGCGTGACGACAATAAGTTACTAAAGGATAACCTGCTTGACTTGCTTTTATTTTTGCTTGCAGATATTCATCATTAAACATCGTGATGTGTATGGCTTTACTTCTTTTAAGGCGAGCTTTCTGTTTGGGAATGATGGCATAAAAAAGATAAATTCCATCAGGCGTATGATGGCACTGCTCAAACGATAACACGCCATAATTTGGCACAATTGGGTGCATGCTGGGCAGAGCATAACGAATTATTTTTATTTTTTTATTGGGCATACATCACCACCATTACAATCATTTATCTTGCTAAATAACCACACCAACCCACGATAGTTGGTTGGGCAACCCGATAGGGTTGCAGGGGGGTTCAAAGGGGGGTGTTTTTTACCACCCTTGCCAGTCATGCTGTCTGTGTCATTTTTAGTGGAGCGGTAGCGGAACGTGAAAATGATATAGATAGCTATGCTGGCTTATTTTATTTTCCATAAATCATCAAGCCTTAAAACAACCCCTAAATAACCACTGACGTTTTTATTTTTGGGTGAGAAGTTATCTTTACTTTTATACGCAAGTTTGCTGATTAAGTCAAGATGGTGCGAGGATGTTTTTGGGTTGACTTTAATGGTTGGTAGAATTTAAATGATGGGCGGTCAGTGGATTTGTGGGCTATTGATGATATAATGAGAGTATGATTAATCAACCAAGAGGTATAAAGCATGGCATATCAAAAGAAACGTACATTTCGTAGTGAAAATGAGCTTGAAGCCAAAATCAAAGAAATGCAAAAAGAATTAGAGTGGGTCAAAAAGATGAATGCGGTCAAGCCCATTTATCAAGATTTGATGGAGATTCTAATCACCAATGATGATGCCACACTCAGAGCCTTCATTAATGAGGCCAGCAAAGAGTTGCCTAAAAAACATCAAAGACAGCTCTCAGAGGTGCATGATTGGATTGTGCCAGATGAAAAGACAAATAATGACAAAACGGCACAACAAACAGCTCATATCACGCCAGAAGATACTGACATGACTCAGGGCTTTTTTAGTGGCAATTGATGGGTTTGATGAGTCTGGTGGGTTAAAGTCTTATATTGCGAGTGTTAAAACTTACTATAGGCAATTCCCATAATCTCTGCCATCACAAATACATAATCAAAGTTTTTATGAGCCACACCCTCCGCCCTATCTTGAGAGAATTGCTTTTGTTTGATGGCGGTTATCTTTTTGGTGGTTTCATCCAATATCGCTGTCTGCTCGGAGTGAGACAGACTCTCAAAGTGAGCAATAAAACGCAAATGCCGTGCCTGAGCAGGGGTAACCTTCGATGATTTAGAATCAGGTTCGGATTTGGGTAGGGGTGCAACATTGTCTTTAGCTTTTACTGGTGCCTTGCCACGCTTTTTTGAAGTTTTAATCACCGCTTGCGATGCCAAAGCAGGCTTTATCTTTTCAAGTGGTAAGGCCTCTTTTGGAGTCAGTTTGCCATCCCTTAGGCGGTCAATCTCTCGGCTGGGAAAATGACGATACAAGGTCTTGGCAGGGATGTTGGTCTGTTTTGCCACATCCGCGTAACGCTGACCTTCCAACAATAACCGCTTAGCTAGGTTTAAACGGTCTTGGTCAGTGGCTCGTCTGCCAACCTTACCCCCGTTCTCAATATATGCTCGATAGCCCTGTTCTGTGCGTTCTCTGATGGTGGCACGTTCTAGCTCAGCAATGGCTCCCATGACTGTTAAAAACATCTTGCCTGTGGGCGTGGAAGTGTCAATATTTTCTGAGACTGATTTAAATTCAATACCACGAGCAGTCAAATCCTCGACAATCTCAAGCAAATGCCTCGTATTTCTCGCCAAACGGTCAAAGCGGTACACCAGTAGCGTGTCGCCCTTGACAAGCCTAGAGAGCAGTTTAGCGAGCTCTGGGCGGTCTGTGCTTGCCCCACTTCTTGTTTCACTGACAATCTTGTCGGCACCCTGCTCTTTGAGCCGAGCTCGCTGAGTAGAAAGACTGGTGCCACGCTCTTGCCCACTGGTGGAGACCCTGATATAGCCGTAAATCATGACTTTTGCCTAGATAGTTTTGAGAAGGATTACGAGAATTTTGACATTATACAAAGCCAAGCACCAGCAAGTCAAATTAAATTTTCTCAAAATCTAGGGGTTTTGGGAATTATTTGCATTCAATTATAAATAATTCCACAAACCTCACTGCTTTATTTGCAAAAAGTCCAAATTTAAATGTCTAAAATCGGTCAGCTTTTCAAATTTATACTGCTCCATTTCAAATACACCAGCAAAATCGCCATCGTTATAGCGAATCTGTTGTAAACCTTGCAAATGATTTGGGTCAATATTTCTGGCCAAATACATATTAATCAAACGATGCTCTGCTTTTATCTTCTCAAAAATATCTTTGGCTCTATCAAGCTCA
>JBHCFR010000208.1:0-3241 GCA_041801945.1 Moraxella sp.
AAAACCGATAAGAGCAGCTTGGATAACTGGGGTAAAGACTGGACAAAACATTTTGAACCCGCACCATCTGCCATCGTCTTTCCAAAAAGCACCGAAGAAGTTGCCACCATCGTTAGGCTTGCTAACGAACATGACATCTGCCTTGTGCCTAGTGGAGGGCGTACCGGCCTATCAGCAGCAGCCGTGGCGGCGTTCGGTGAGGTGGTGGTCAGCTTTGATAAGATGAATGCCATCGGCACGTTTTATGAGGCTGATCGCATGGTAGAAGTAGAAGCAGGTGTTGTTACCAAAGCCCTACAAGACTTTGCTGAAGAAAAGGGGCTGTATTATGCGGTGGACTTTGCTTCTAGTGGTTCTAGTCAGATTGGAGGTAACATCGGCACAAACGCAGGTGGCATCAAGGTCATTCGCTATGGCATGACACGCAGCCAAATCCTAGGCTTAACGGTGGTGACTGGCAAAGGTGATGTTTTAGAGTTAAATGGCGGCATGCTCAAAAATGCCACAGGCTATGATTTTCGCCATCTCTTTATCGGCTCAGAAGGGACACTGGGATTTGTGACTAAGGCATTGATTAAATTAGAAAAACAGCCTAATAACTTGACTGCCATGGTGCTTGGCGTGCCTAATTTTTCATCGGTCGCCCAGCTGCTTAACCGTTTTAATCAAGCACTGTCTTTGACCGCTTTTGAGTTTTTTGATGCGGTGGCGATTGATAAAGTATTAAGTGCAGGACACGCCAAGGCACCGTTTGAGAGTCGTACGCCTTTTTATGTGTTGCTTGAATTTGAGGCGATCTCTGAGGAGGTGCTCACCACCGCCATGAGTGTGTTTGAAGATTGCATGGATCATGGTCTGATAGAAGATGGGGTGATGAGCCAAAGTGTCGGGCAATTACAAGAGCTGTGGAAGCTGCGTGAATCCATCTCTGAGACCATTTCGGTATTTACCCCCTACAAAAATGACGTGTCGGTGTTGATTACGCACTTGGGTGACTTTATCGGAGATATTGAAGAGATTGTCAAGGATAACTATCCAGATTTTGAGATTTGCTGGTTTGGACACATTGGTGATGGGAACTTACACCTTAACATTCTAAAACCTGACCATCTCTCCAAAGAGGATTTTTTTGCCAAATGCCAAACGGTGAATAAACACGTCTTTGACATCGTTAAAAAATACAAAGGCTCCATCTCTGCCGAGCATGGGGTAGGCATGACCAAAAAACCTTATCTCACCTACACTCGCTCACCTGCTGAGATTGAGTACATGAAAGCGGTGAAGGCGGTGTTTGACCCTAAGGGCATCATGAATCGAGGGAAGGTGTTTGACATCTAAGTCATACACACCAAGCAAAACCCATCTGATTTAGTTGTATCAGATGGGTTTTTTGTCAGCGACTGATGGTAGATTGGCTATTGGCGAGGATGACCTAACACTTTTTAGGAAAATCATCCTTGCACCCTTAACAAGACAGCTATTGACAGCTATTGCAAGACATCTGTTTTAATCAGCTTCATGGTGTTCTTTATAAGATACCATCTTTATCCTGACCAAGCCCCAACACCCAATTTAAAAAAATCGCCATGAAAGTGGCTGTGCCGATACCACCCAAATCAAATGAACCAATCATCAAACCAAAATTGCCCGTACCCAAGATGAGCGTGATTGCCGCAACCATCAAGTTTTTGTTGTCGGAAAAATCCACCTTGTTGTCAATCCAAATTTTCGCTCCTGCGATGGTGATGAGTCCAAAGACAACGATGGATGCCCCTGTCAGTACAGGAGCTGGAATGGTCTGGATAAGCGCTCCGAATTTGGGTGATAGCCCCAGCAAGATGGCAAAGATGCCCGCCACCACAAACACTAAGGTGGAATACACCCGAGTGATTGCCATGACGCCGATGTTCTCGCCATAAGTGGTCATGCCTGTGCCTCCCACGCCTGCTGACAGAGCGGTTGCAACACCATCAGCGACAAATGCCTTGCCCAGTTGTGGGGTAAGATTTTCACCAGTCATGGCACCGACCGCCTTGATGTGACCTAGATTCTCAGCGACAAGAATAAAGGCCACAGGTGCGATGATGAGCATGGCATTAACATCAAATACAGGACTGCTAAAATTGGGCATGCCAAACCAGTCCGCCTGAGCGATGACACTAAAATCAATGGGTTTGCCAAGCCATAAACCATTGGTAACCACGGCATAGATGAGATAAGCAAGCACCAAGCCGAGCAAGAGCAGTAAGCGTTTGATGAAGCCTTTGGCGAACACAGCGATACCACCCATGCACAAAATGGTGACAAGCGTCATGGTCAGTTCAAAAGGCTTGCCCGCCACGCCAGAGACAGTAATGGGAGCAAGATTAAGCCCAATAATCATCACCACCGCCCCTGTCACCACAGGAGGCATGAGCCTTTCAATCCATCTTGTGCCTGTCCCCATGACGATAAACCCAATCAGTGCATAGACGATACCACAGGCGATGATGCCGCCAAGTGCCACGCCCAAATTGGGATTCGGTCCTGACCCTGTGGCGTGAGCAGTCGCTGCTGCCACAACCCCAATAAAGGCAAAAGAAGAGCCCAGATAGCTCGGTACTCGCCCACCTGTCATCACAAAAAATAAAATCGTACAAATGCCGCTCATCATGATGGCAAGATTGGCGTCAAAACCCATCAAAATGGGGGCAAGCACCGTCGCCCCAAACATGGCAAGCACATGCTGAATGCCGAGCATGACCGTCTGAGCAGGGGGCAGATACTCATTGGTGGCAACAGGGCTCGTGGCAATGTCACCTTTGTAGGGGGTAAATTTAGGAAACCAAGACATAAAAACTCCGCTAATTCATCAGATTTGCTAAGCAGCCATCACATGATTTTTAAAATGTATTTGTTTTGTTACGCCAACGACCAATAAAAATTGAGCAAAAAAAGACACCAAGACACCCTTTTTGTGACCAAAGCCAAAAAAATACCGCCGATGTCATCTGCTGACTGTTACCTAAAAGCGTGCGATTTATTCGGCTTGATGCTTTTCATTTGGTTTCATGTTTGATAAGCCATTATCCATGTCGCGGCTTTATTTTAACTTTTTGTTGGATAAATCCTCTTCGGACAGTCGCCAGCGTCCTTTTTTCTTAGTGCTACTTCTGCCCAGTAGCGATGAATTACCCAAAAGTTTGTGCATGGAATGACTAGAATGAGCATGACAGATGGCACACGCCAAGCCATCTGCCGC
>JBHCFR010000209.1:0-3039 GCA_041801945.1 Moraxella sp.
AAAGTTCACCGTTCGTCGCATTTATTCAAGCCCTCCTTCTCATGGTAATAGTGTCGTGGACATCGTCATGAATGATGAGGCATTGTTTGAGCAATGGGTGGGCGAAGTCTATGAAATGAGAGATCGCATTCGCGACATGCGTCAAAAGCTGCAAGAGGCATTAAGCAAAAAACTTCCCGAACGTGATTTTAGCTACTTCACCAAGCAACGTGGCATGTTTAGTTTTACTGGTTTGACTGCCGAGCAAGTAGCCCGTTTACAGTCTGAATTTGCGGTGTACATGGTGGACAATGGACGGATGTGTATCGCTGGGCTAAACAACCAAAACGTTGAGTATGTTGCCAATGCGATGGCACAAGTATTAAAATAACCCTAGCACACGACAAACAATAAAGACCGCTCTAAGATTTGAGCGGTCTTTATGTTTAAAGCCAGCACGTTGTGTCGTCTGTGGCTTAGCCCAATAATCCACCCCACACCATCTGACCTCCCACCACAAGTAACAGCACCCCAAACGCTCGTTTTAATGTCTGTGCAGGCAGGACATGAGCCAGTTTCGCCCCCACTTTTGCCATCACGAAACTGACAATGCTAATACTGACAAATGCCCCCACGTGGATAAAGCCCACCGTTCCAGACACTTCAAGCTGACTCATGCTCTCACGCCCAAACCACATAAATCCCACTGCACCGGCAACCGCAATGGGCAGCCCACATGCCGCACTTGTTCCCACTGCCTGCTTCATCGGCACGCCATTATGCGACAGATACGGCACAGTCAAGCTCCCCCCGCCAATGCCAAAAATCGCAGACAACAGTCCAATGCCAACACCTACGGAGGCTTGTACGTAGTCTTTGGGAAGTGCTTTGCTTGGGTTTTCTTTGTTGGGGAAAAACAGCATTTTGATCGCCATCAGCATCGCCCCAGCACCAATGATTGTTTGCAGGGCTTTACCCTCTATCATCGTCGCAATCCATGCTCCGACCAAGCTGCCAAGCACCAAACCTTTTGCCATGTTTTTAAAAATATCCCAACGCACACCACCACGCTTGTGATGAGCAGACATTGAACTAACAGAGGTAAGAATGATGGTCGCCAAAGCCGTCCCTACCGCCACATGAGCCACCACATCGTTGGGCATGCCGTAAGCGGTCAAAATCCACACCAAGGCAGGCACGATGATAAGACCACCGCCCACACCAAACAACCCTGCACACACACCTGCAAACGAGCCTGCCACAACAAACCATAGGTACATATCAGACATCATTGATGATATTCCTGTTCAATTTATGATATTATAGCCTAATTTTACGTCAGCGTTTAAGTTATGCCAAACTTTTTAACCTCTGTGACACACACGCATTTTGGCACCACAGACAGCACCAACACCCAACTTATGAATGCCGTGGCAACTGGTGCCCTCTTGCACGATGCACACCATCTGTACACGGCAGACCGCCAAACGGCAGGTCGCGGGCAGCATGGACGCACCTGGGTCAGCGATGTAGGTAATGTGTTTTTAAGTTTATACGTTCCGATGGGTTCACGTCAATTTGAACTAAACGCTTTGTCAGGACTGCTTTCATTGGCAGTGGGTCATGGACTCATTGGCCTGCCAGCCATCAAAGACATCAATCACGTTCGCCTACATCAGCATTTGCCCATCATCGGGGTCAAATGGGCAAATGACGTGGGCTTTTATGATGAGAGATCAGCTATTTTTAAAAAACTCGCTGGCATTTTAATTGAGCCTGTGTTTAAAAAATCAGAACCCCCTGCATCCAAAAACACCCTTGTCGGTGTGGTCATTGGCGTCGGTCTCAATGTCAATCACCCGCCCATCATCAAAGATGGTCTCTATCAAGCGGTCTGCCTAAGTGAACTATCAAACACCGCCATGACCGCCGAAGAGTTATACATCCCGATGGTAAATCAAATCCTCCAAGCAATGCAGGTTTGCAATCGTTGTCATGACCCTATTTACCTACAAAGCTTTTTGGATGATTTTAATGCCAGCCATCTTTTAACAGACAAGCATGTTCATATTTTCATTCAAAATAACATGGTGGATATTTTTGCCAAAGGTCGGTGTGTGGGCATTGGCAATCAAGGCGAATTATTATTAGCAGACAATGACCGTATCACGCCCATCTTTGCAGGGATGGCAAAAATCATTGAACACAAATAAGGCAAAATCATGAGAAAGCTATGGTTGGACTTGGGCAATACTCGCCTAAAATATTGGATTGTAGAGGGTGATGCCATCATCGCTCATGATGCCAAGGAGCACTTAAAAGCACCCAATGAATTGCTGCTTGGCTTGCTTGGTACGCTTGCCAGTTTCAACCCTGAATTTGTTGGCATTTCTAGCGTGCTTGGTGAGAAGATTAATCAAGCGATTACTCAAACCTTGCATACTCTGACTGTGCCATTTGAATTTGCAAAAGTTAATGCCACTCATCAGCTCCTAAAAAGCCATTACGATCCAAATCAGCTTGGGGTAGACAGATGGTTGCAAATGCTTGGGGTGGTGGACAGCACCAAAAAACAATGCGTCATAGGTTGTGGCACCGCCCTAACCATTGATTTAATAGAGCATGGTGTACACTTAGGTGGATACATCCTGCCGAATGTGTATATGCAACGTCATGCCCTATATGCAGGCACTCAGCAGATTGCGGTCAAGGTAGGGAAATTTGACAGCACCGAACTTGGCAGAACCACTTTTGATGCTGTCAATCATGGCGTATTATTTGGCTTGGTAGGTGCAGTCCGTGCAATACAGAGCGATTATCCCACTTTTGAGATAACCCTCACGGGGGGAGGTGCCAACATGATAAACACCCAATTTAATTATGAGCTAAACACAGATCAAGAGCTATTATTAAAGGGATTAAAAAGATATTTCCAACCCAACCAAAACCCCCCACATCTTCCAATGCAGGGGGTATCAATAAGGTGCTGACGATGACCTACTCTCACATGGGCGAACCACACTACCATCGGCGCTAAGACGTTTCACTTCTGAGTTCGGG
>JBHCFR010000210.1:0-4884 GCA_041801945.1 Moraxella sp.
ATCCATGTTTTTCAAAGATTTTGACCACTTGCTTGAGATTGTCATCGCTGATAAGCTGCTTGGGATAAGGACAAACCTTGTCTTCGGTGGTGCAACCGTCCCAGCGCCAGTATTTGTGCTGTGCTTTTGGTAATTGAAAATCCACCGCCACGCCAAAGCTGTGCACGCTTAAGCGATTGGTGCCTGCAATATTGCGCCAGTTAAACGTCCCCAATGATTTGCTGACGTATTTGCTTAGGGCTGGATTTTGGGCGATTTCATTGCCGACTTTTTCAAGCTGTGTGGCGGCACCATTTTTGCGATTGAATCTTAACTTAATATTGCTTGGTTTCCATGTGATGGTGACAAGATTTTGTTGCACTTCGCTTGCGGTTTTGCCATACATCTGCTTAAAAAATTCATCATCACGCAGTCTGCCTGCGTCAGCGTATTGGGCGGGGGCGACAAAGTCCAATGGGTAGGTTTGCGATAATTGGTCGGCGATGGTGGCGCGTTTTAGGCGCGTGGTGAATGGCTGTGTGGAAACTGCGCCAATCGCCAAATTTGTCCCGTTTTTAAAATAGACTGTATTGTCTTTGACGGCGGTGATTTCATCATAAGCACTTGTTAGGCAATTTGCCAAATTGGTCGGGCTTGCCATGACATCAAAGCTTAATAATAATGTGCCAATGAGTAATGAGCGGGTGTTTTTCATGGCTTTTCCTTGGGCTAATAAATTAAAATGTTATCATAAGTATTTATCAAAATAAAACCGTCAAATTGACAGATCTTTTCTTAAAACGTGTGAAATGTTAATACGCCCTAACAATCAACTTGAATACATGATACTGATTTGCTTTTTGATTTTCTGTTTGAATTCTGATTTGGTTTTATCATCCAAAGCCAAATATCGTTGTTTGGCAAGTTGTAAAAAATTATCATCTTGTTCAATCCCAATATATTGCCTATCAAACAACGCACTGGCAATTCCTGTTGTGCCTGAGCCTGAAAATGGATCCAAAATCACATCATGTTTTTGGCTGGATGCCAAAATAATTCTGGATAATAAGCCTAAGGGTTTTTGCGTGGGGTGTTTGCCTTGCTCTTTTTCCCAAGAATCAATTATGGATAAACTTACCAATATCAACTACAAATAAGTCGTTATTCTATTTACTTGTACTTGTAGATTGAATAGTACCGTTTTTTTAATAGCTAATTATGCTAAAATATATTTTAGAGGCTGCTTTTTATATTAAAAAATCCCTCATTAATAAAAAATATTTACTGTATAATCGTCTTGTTGGTAATGCTTTTATTTTGTGGTATGGTGATTTTTTGGTATTTCCACTTCAATATTCAAAGCATGGCTAAGTATTTGTATGGCTTAATTGTGATTCATGGAACTTAAGGTGTTATAAATGAACCTGTATTTTAACACAGATTTAGCAAATGATTATCAAAATCTGTCACAAAAAATTCGTGTGATGACCGAACAATGGTTTGCGGAAAATGGCTACTGCCCTTGTTGTGGTGAAGAGCCTATTTCAGTTTTTGCTAATAATAATCCTGTTGGTGATTTTTACTGCTCAACATGCCAAGAGCAATTTGAGCTCAAAAGTAAAAATGCAAAATCGGTAGGAGGTTCTATTGCTGATGGTGCTTATAAAACCATGCTTGAACGAATTAATTCTCAAGAAAATCCTAATTTTTTCTTTTTGATGTATCAAAAGCGAGATTTTTCGGTACAACAACTTATAGTTGTACCTAAGCATTTTTTCACGCCGCAAATTATTATACCAAGAAAGCAAGGTATTCCCAATCGTCCTGATTATATCATGTGTTCTATTAATATGGCACAATTACCTGAATCAGGAAAAATCAAATTAATTGATAATATGCAACTTACCCCAAAACATCAAGTTATCAATCAGTGGAAACAATTTTCTTATTTGGCGGAGCAAAAGAATATTGTTCAGCGTGGCTGGACTTTAGATATTTTAAAATTACTTGATAAAATTCCTGATGATAATTTTACCTTACGACAAGCTTATGCTTTTGAATCAGAATTAGCATTAAAATATCCGAATAACAATCATATTAAAGATAAAATTCGACAACAAT
Organism: Moraxella sp.; assembly: GCA_041801945.1. Taxonomy (GTDB): domain Bacteria; phylum Pseudomonadota; class Gammaproteobacteria; order Pseudomonadales; family Moraxellaceae; genus Moraxella. The sequence continues at coordinate 2,101 of JBHCFR010000210.1, forward strand.
TACAGTATTTGCGTGATAAGAATATTATTGAATTTGTGGGGCGTGGACGATACAAAAAGGTGCGATAATTAAATCATTTCTTATAATGATTTTACTTCCATTTTACATCATCAACAACACACAAAACTTTGGTATTATGATGTATGGTGTGTGAGTGAAATAACTCTTCACAATAGACTGTAATATTCCTACCATTATATTTATAATATTTATTATATCTCGCATGATTCACATCAACAAGTTGTAATAACTTAGTTTTAACCCCTCCTACATTTATGTCATCATTATTGCCATCAACAATAATTTGTTTATTCAACGTAATCGCGGGATATTTTGCATCTTTAAACTCTTCATCATCTAAACTTTTAATAATTAATATTTTCCCTTCCAAAACTACAGGCTCTCCATAAGGAACAGTTTGGGCATAACTCATACTACATATTATTAATCCAAGCGTTATTATATATAATCTTAAAATGAGCATCTTATACCTTTATAAATATTCTATAGATAAAAACTCCATCAAGCTAAATTTTTCTAATTTAGCTTGATGGTACAATAATTAATCATTCCCACTCAATCGTTGCAGGCGGTTTACTACTAACATCATAAACGACGCGGGACACATCTTTAATTTCGTTCATAATACGAGTTGAGATTTTATCGACGAGTTCATACGGCAAATGAGCAAAACGAGCGGTCATAAAATCTACCGTTTCAACAGTACGAAGAGCAATCACCCACGCATAACGGCGACCATCACCCACCACACCAACAGATTTTACAGGTTGGAACACGGCAAAGGCTTGGGCGGTTTTATCATACCAACCACTTGCACGCAGTTCTTGCATAAAAATATCATCTGCTAAACGTAAAATATCAGCATATTCTTTTTTCACTTCACCCAAAATACGCACCCCTAAGCCTGGGCCTGGGAATGGATGGCGATAAATCATATGATGTGGAATGCCTAACGCGACGCCAAGCTTACGCACTTCATCTTTAAATAAATCACGCAGTGGCTCAACGAGTTCAAACGCCAAATCATCAGGCAATCCGCCCACATTATGATGTGATTTAATCACATGGGCTTTACCTTGTTTGCTGGCTGCTGACTCAATCACATCAGGGTAAATTGTACCTTGTGCCAAGAATTTTACGCCATCAAGCTTGCGGGCTTCCTCGCTAAAGACTTCAATAAATTCACGACCAATAATTTTGCGTTTTTGTTCTGGGTCAGTAACCCCTGCCAATGCGGTTAAGAAACGTTGTTCCGTATCGGCACGAATGACACGAATCCCCATATTGTCGCTAAACATTTGCATGACTTGGTCGCCTTCATTGAGACGTAATAAGCCATTATCCACAAAAACACAGGTTAATTGGTCGCCAATAGCACGGTGTAACAATGCCGCGACCACAGATGAATCTACACCGCCTGATAAACCCAATAATACTTTTTGGTCGCCAATTTGCTCTTGGAGTTGTTTAATGCGTAATTCAATAATATTTTCTGAATTCCACGCATTGCCACAACCACAAATAATATGCACAAAGTTTGAAATCAGTTCTGTGCCTTTGGCGGTATGGGTAACTTCTGGGTGAAATTGTACGCCATAAAATTTGCGATTTTCATCACTGGCAGACGCATAAGGACAGCTTGGTGTGGAAGATGTCGTCACAAATCCTTCAGGTAAACGTACAACTTTATCGCCATGGCTCATCCATACTTGAGATTGATTTTTTTCATCGCCGACTTTGCTTAATAAAGCATCTTGATGGGTGATGTTAATTTCTGCATAACCAAATTCATGCACATCGCCTGCTTCAACTTTTCCGCCTAATTGCTCGGCCATGGTTTGAAAACCATAGCAAATGCCAAGTACAGGTACGCCTAAATTAAAGACAATTTCCGGTGCTCGTGGGCTACCCTCGATATGCACACTTTCAGGCCCCCCTGATAAGATAATGCCTTTTGGATTAAAGGCTTTGATGTCCTCGATTGACATATCATAAGCATACATTTCAGAATATACGCCTGCTTCACGCACTCGGCGGGCAATCAGTTGGCTGTATTGTGAGCCAAAGTCTAAAATTAAAATACGGTCTTGGGTGATGTTGGTCATGAGTCTTTCCTGCGATAGTAAAAGAATGATGGCAAATTATTTAAGGATAAATCATAAATGTAAAGCAATGCCCAACATCTCGTTGGGCAACACTGGGTAAATCAAGCATCAATATCCGCATTTAGGGCGTTTTCTTCGATAAAGATACGGCGTGGCTCGACATCATCACCCATCAGACAGCTGAACAGATGGTCGGCTTTGATGGCGTCTTCGATGGTGATTTTGAGCATACGGCGATTTTCGGGGTCCATGGTAGTTTCCCACAGTTGTTCCTTGTTCATCTCACCCAAGCCCTTATAGCGCTGAACATCGACACCACGACGAGCCGCTTGCATCAGCTGTTCCCACAGGTGATGAAAATCTTTGATGGCGCTGTCTTTGTCGCCACGGCGTAAGAATGCTTCTTCGGTCAGCACGGTATTCCACTCACCACTTAGGCGTAGTAGGCGTGCATAGTCGGACGAACCCAAAAAGCCCAAATCCAAGAGATAATGCTGTGGCAGGCGGTGCATATAAATCGTCACTCGTGGTAGCCACTGACCTGCTTCAGACTCCGTACCTGTCATCTCGGCAAGCTCGACCGATGGCTCAAGTTTTGGCGCAAGTTCACGCAATTTGGCTTGTAGCGCATCCGCCCAAGCTTGCATCGCATCACGAT
>JBHCFR010000211.1:0-4600 GCA_041801945.1 Moraxella sp.
AAACTGGTTCACCGCACCACGCCCTTTGACATCATCATCACCCCTGCCACAACCTTGCTGGCTGGTATGGCGGTGGCGACATTCCTCGGTCCGATGATTGATGGGGTGATGACTGCGTTGGGGCAGTTTATTGTCTGGGCGGTGGAATTGTCACCCATTTTTATGAGTATTGTGGTGGCGGTGGCAATGGGGCTGATTTTGACCTTGCCCATCTCAAGTGCGGCGATTGCTATTAGCTTGGGACTTAGCGGCTTGGCGGCAGGGGCGGCAACGGTGGGCTGTGCTGCTCAAATGATGGGCTTTGCGGTGATGAGCTACAAAGACAACGGCATGGGCACAGCGGTGGCGTGCGGGCTTGGCACCAGCATGATTCAAATGCCCAACATTCTAAAAAACCCCAAAATCTGGCTGCCGCCCACGCTGACAGGGGCGATTTTGGCACCCTTTGCTACGGCTGTGTTTGGCATGACCAACATTCCCATGGGGGCGGGCATGGGCACAAGTGGGCTTGTGGGGCAAATCGGCACCGTGGAGGCGATGGGAGCAAATGCGACCACTTGGGGGCTCATTGCTGCCTTTCATTTTGTGCTGCCTGCTGTCATCACTTGGGGTATTGCCAAAATAATGCACGCCAAAGGTTGGATTAAAGACGGTGATTTGTCGCTGAATAATGCCTAAAAATTAGCAAACGTTGTTTTGTGATGATTTTGAATTTATTGTACACTATGATTGATTGTACACTATGAATGAAGATTTAAAACAAATACCCGTCACGCCTTTTTTATAAACCCCATCAAGACTTAAGGAAAAACACCATTAAAACTAAAGTAATGCTTATTTTATTAATCCTTTTATCATCTCTAACCCTCACAGCCTGTGATCCATTCAAAGGCTTAAGAGACTATGGACAAGAATTAGGGGCGAATGGGAAGATTAACTGGGGGTTAAAAAATGCAAGAGGAGAAGGAGTAGGAGCTTGTGAAAGCGGTTCTCCTATTAGTAGTGTAGCCTACCTAGATAACTATAATATTCCTCGTGAAATCGGCGGTAACTTTATCTGTGAAAACGGCAAGCCTAAACTCCCCAAAGACTGTCAAGGTCGTGAAATTCGCAGTGAGGCGGAATTTATTGCTTTTTGGCAAAAACACCAACTTCCCATTGGTCTTAAATATTTTGAATGTGTCAATGGTCAGCCACGTATTCCTGCCATACAACTAGAAGCATGGAAAATCTCAGAACAAGAAAAACCCACCTGCAAAGATGCTCGTGGTCGTAAGCGTCCGTGTGTATGATTATTTGATTGATGTGGTGCGATAAATAGAAAGTTTAGAGCCTGTCCCAATTAATTAAGCTTTGATGTTTTTGCTTAAAAATTAATCGTGAATGGGCTCTAAAATACCAAATCCAATGCGGCTTTTTATTTAAGAATAAGCACAGTCGGCTACTTCTAAAGCTTTATAAACACCCTAAGCAAGCCTAGGATTTTTTGGTTTTATAAGCTTTACAACTACTTGAATTTGAGTCTTGGGCTTGGCACAACTGTATCGCTTTTTGCTTAGCGATTTTACAGGTTTCACCTGTTTCAACATATATATATGGCACACCCGAATCATTGGTTGTATCCGATTTTGCAAGAGCCATACAGCCATTCACCAATGAATCTGAAAATCTACAAGGGCTACGGCGACTGCTTTGGTTGCATTCATTGACTGTAACGGCATTGTATTCTTCCCAATGAGCGTCCATAAAGCCATAATTGGTACGAATGGTTCTTTTTACAAAAAATGGCTCACCATCTTTTGTCCACGCCAGCCCCAGATACTTAGAAATCACCCCACTACTACCGCCACCGCTATAACTGCCTTGTGGTTGATTTAAAATATTATGGTACATACAAGAATGATAATTTGGGTCGTTTTGTGTACATGCCAAAGCCGATTGACTCAGCGACATCACCCCAAACAGCGTACCGCTTAATGCCAATAATTTAAAAAAATGTTTCATTGCATTTACCTTTTTTGTTGATAAAATTAAAACCTATAGCACCGTTAAGGCAACACATTGCCTTGCGTATCAATATAAAATTGTTTACCTGCCAATTCAACTAAAGCTTGCCCTTGTTCATCAAATTCCCATGCATTATCATAAATTATCGCTGTGATTGGCTGACCATTTGAATTTAGGTAGCCATGTTTTTGATTTTGTGTGGCGATGATGGTACGATTTCTGATCGAGAGACGGTCATATGGTGCTGAAATCACTTCTCCTTTTAAATTGAGTAAAACAGCACGATTATCTTTGATGGCGACCAAAACATCAAATCGGCTATAAGGGTCAATTAACTCATCATAATCTATGGCATTGGTCGCTTTGGCTTTATCATTGATATAACTAAATTTATCTTGATATTTGACAATATAACCGCTTGGGTGATTCCATGGTGAGGCGGGTGATTCAACTGGAACAATAAACTGATATTTTAAAGGTAAAATTTCTTTGCCTGTTTTATCAATCATGCCCATCGGCTCCATTGTAGCACTTGATGGGGTAACAATCGCAAATCCATTATCATCAAAACAACGCATATAATAATACAAAGCATTAATTTCTGGGGATTCGTGGCAATTATCCATACCCCACGCTCTTGCTTGAGTGGTTTGTGGCAAGGTTGTTGCCAAAATAATCGGCAATACCAAATAGCTAAGCTTAATCAATTTATTCATCTTCTTTGCTCCAATTTTCATCATTAAAATTTTCAAAAGTTTGGTTTAACTATTCATCTTTAATCACGCCTTTTAATTTGGCTTTGTCAATTTATTGAGATACTTGTTTGCCATTCTGCCACATCACCGTACGTACCACTTTTGGCTTGCCAAGCATACTTTGTTTAAAGAATTTTTCTTCGCCGTGTTTGACATCATTAACCCAGTTGGTTACACGAATAGGGGCGTTGGTATCTATGTTAAATTCTATTTCTATGACGTGATTTGGGTCTTTTTGATACAGTTGTGCAATCCATTTTTTATCAATACCCGCTTTATTTGGCTTATAAAATATAAGTTGGGCAAGCTTACCTGTATCTTCATCAAAAATCTTTTCGGTTTGTGTAAACTCTTCACCTTTGATATTCATCGTATATACTTTGTAGGGCGTACCAGTTAAGGTATAGAGCGTCTCGTATGTCTGACCTGTTTTTTCATCATAAATGGTCTCCGAGGTTACTTTATCATAGTTGATTCCTTGATCAACAATGGTTTTACCTTGGGCGTTTTCTTCAAAACGACGCACCCATGTGCCATTGCCATCGTATTGGTTACACACCCTTCCGCCTGTTTTAGTTGCTTTGCAATCGTAAGTATGTGGAATAAATGGTTTGCTATAAACAGCGTCATAACCTGAGCTACCGCCATACATTGCATTTTGCTGTTCATAGCCCAAGCGTTGTTGCTCATTCCACTGTTGTTGTTGCATATTGATGCAATTTCCGTAATTTGGCAAATTAGGTGAACACGCCAAAGCCGATTGACCTAGCGACATCACCCCAAACAGCGTACCGCTTAATGCCAATAATTTAAAAAAATGTTTCATTGCAGTTACCCTTTTTGTTGATAAAATTCAAATCTATCGCACTGTTAAGGCAACACATTGCCTTGTGTATCAATATACAATTTTTTATCAGCTAATTCAACTGGTACTCGCTCTTGTTCATCAAATTCTCATGCATCATCATATACCTAAAAAACTTAAAAATTACCACAAGATTCGGTTTTTAACATCGGGCGTATTACGCATAATTAAGGGGACTTGGTTTAAAATAGTGCATGATGGTATCTTGTAGCAAGTTTAAAGCTGTGTGAGTATAATTGTAGAGATTGTGAATGCCATGCAAAGATGACTTTCACAGAAGGTTTATTGGCTGTAGTTTTTGAACTTGATACTGCCTTTTTCTTCTGCCTGCTTAATCATCCACATGAGACTGGCATTGGAGAGATCACCGTTGGCATACCCACCACCAATATCCGAGTGAGCACCCATAAAGCCTTTTTCAGTACGGTATTTGCCGCTAGATTGTTCTATGCCATTGTTGCTATTAGCTTGACTTTCTCCTGCATAGATAGAACGGCGTGCAAACTGTTTGCGATTTTCATTGACAGCGACAGCGTGGACGATGGTGTTGAAGTTGGAATTTGAGATATCTAGATTCATTCCAAAAGCTCTGATGTTTGACATATCATTATCCTGATTTACTACCAAACACTATCACTCAACACCAATGTCCGCTCAATGTCTTGACTAACCTTGCCATTACCATCTATGTATAAAGTAACGGTTACTCTGCTTTTGGCTTTTTGGTCATCAGCCACCTTGTTGTAACGAGTATCCCATATTGGCATAGATGTTCCTTGCTCCAACAACTGCTTGGGATAAATGGTATAAGTACGCCAAGCGGATGGGGGGAGGGATTGGGCTTTAATTTTTGCTTCATCAAAGCTACGCCAAGTACCATTTGGTTTATTAGGCATATTGATAATTGTGTATTCTAACGCTAATTGGTCAATGGGATTTTTGATATTAAGGCGGGAGCCAGATGTTAAATATA
>JBHCFR010000212.1:0-2688 GCA_041801945.1 Moraxella sp.
CATGTGCTTGATACTTGTCAGGGACTAGATGCTGATAACACCATTTTAATCTATGGCTATGAAGGTCAAAGGGTCAAAGACGAGATACCAGACGATGACCTGATTTGGGCACAGCAAGCCGAACAGCTGGGTACAGGTCATGCAGTACAGATGGCACTGCCTTATCTGCCAACAGAGGGGAGGAGCCTCATCTTATCTGGGGACGTGCCTTTGATTTGCCTAGATACCTTACAAAAATTGGCAAACACGCCTGCGTCTTTGACCATACTCACCATGAAGGTGGACGACCCATTCGGGTTAGGGCGAATTGTCCGTCAAGGCAACCAAGCAGAGGGTCGGGTGATTGCCATTGTGGAGCAAAAAGACGCCAGCGAAGAAGAGCAGCAAATCAAGGAGATTAACAGCGGCATTTATTGCGTGGATAATAAACTGCTTCATGAATACCTACCACGTCTGACCAATAACAACGCCCAAGGTGAATATTATCTCACGGACATCATTCAGATGGCGGTGGCTGATGGCATTGACATTGCGACCGTGGCACCAGAGTTTGACTTTGAGATTGAAGGGGTTAATGACCGCATTCAGCTTGCCCGTCTTGAACGCACCTATCAAGCCCACCTTGTTCGGCAGTTACAAAGCAGTGGCGTGCAATTTGCCGACCCAAGCCGTGTGGACATTCGTGGTACGCTCACTTGCGGCAGTGATGTGTTTATTGATGTCAATACCGTGTTTGTTGGTGAGGTGGTGCTTGGTGATGGCGTACAGATTGATGCAGGGTGCGTCATCAGTAACACCACCATTGGCAATGACACGCACATCAAACCATATACGGTGCTTGATGATAGTACGGTTGGTGCAAAAGTTGCCATCGGTCCTTTTGCTCACATTCGCCCAAAAGCAGAGATTGGCGATCAGGTCAAAATCGGCAATTTTGTGGAAATCAAAAAGAGTAGCCTAGACATCGGTGCCAAGGTCAGCCACCTAAGCTACATCGGCGATGCGTCGGTTGGTCGTGAGGTGAATATTGGGGCTGGGGTCATTACTTGTAATTATGATGGGGTCAATAAATTTAACACCATCATCGGCGATAATGCCTTTGTGGGTAGTAACAGCTCGTTGGTCGCCCCTGTTAAAATCGGAGAGAATGCCACGATAGGGGCAGGCTCGGTCGTCACCCAAGATGCCCCCAATGATAAACTGACACTGGCTCGTGGGCGACAAGTCACGATTGATGGCTGGACACGACCCACCAAAAAGTAAGCATAGAAGGGCGAAAAACACCAAATCTAGGGTTTGGTGTTTTTTATTGCGAAATAAGATTTGGGGTCAAATTTAACACCAAAAGAGCGATGTTTTAGGCAGTCATGTAAAGCCATCTGAGATGACCACCCAATGTCCATCATAGAATAACCACAAGACTATCTTAACCTTAGCCAGTCATGCTCTGATGTCAAATCATCATGCAATCTTCCAAATGAGCGATAAAATACGCTCAAAGGCTTGTTCAGCAGGATTACTGCACTGTAAACCTATTGATATTTTGGTTATAATGAGTTATTTATTTGTTAACCACATCTAGCCAATACCATTAAAATCCTAAGAGGAACCTAATGATTACCTTGCAAAGATTTGAAAGGCTTGTGAGTGCTCCGCTTGCCCAAAAACCCGTTGCTTTTACATTCTTTCGCGACAAAGGAGAGGGGCTTGAGGCGTGGGCGGCAACACTGCCGATGAAGTCTAAACATGAACAGTATGAACAATTAAGGGTTGTTTTAAGTGAGTTGTTGGTTTCGGACATGTCCGATGGCGAGAGACTGGCGGTCATGAATCAGCTGATGCCCGTCGTTGAGGGTGTGATTAAACAGCTGCACAGTGATTATATTTATGAGAATCAAAGTTTATCTAGTGAACAGCAGTCTTCGATTTATGAAGTGCGAAGTTTGTACTTTTTATTGATATTGATTTATCGTAATGTGGCCTTGCGACATCAAAACATCAAGAAGGTCAATGCAGTCGATGGCAAAAAATGGCTAAATAAGATTATACCCACCAAAAAGTCAAAAATACTCACCTTGGATGAGGACATTCTGACATGCGGCATTCATCAGATGATGGCATTGTATGTGAAGCTCTTATTAGAATACGCACTTTCCTACCAAAGAGTGCCTAAGGTGATTTGGCAAGAGATTAACGCTTGGTATTTAAAAGCTCTAAGCGTGGGCATTCATCACATTAGCATGGATGAGATTGCTCAGGGTTATCCCGAAATGTCCATTCATGACCAATACATGCAGGCGTGTGGTGCCAGTTTTGGTAACTTCTTTGCTTACCGTAGGCAAGACATCCTAAATGCCTTTGACATATTGCCTTCTTGGGCAAAATACTTTAAGACCACCTTCGAGGCACGCCCTGAATTTCGCGTGTTTGTCAATCTACAAGGCTCTGAACCTCCTGAGGTCATTACTCCCTATGCTTCTGTCAATCCGTATAGTGATGAATACCACTGTTTGTTTTTTGATTTGAGAAATTTTGTCAAACACATAGAGCAGGTGTTGGCAGGCGTGTACCTAGATGGTGGCGTTTTATCGTTATTTGAGGCTCGTTTTGCCAAGATGGTGTTGCTTGCCTTTGAACAGCGCACCCTGCAAGAACGCCAAACCGAAAGATACGGACATAAATCAGAGC
>JBHCFR010000213.1:0-2602 GCA_041801945.1 Moraxella sp.
AAGTGCCGCCATCAGCATACCGGGGGTGATTTTATCGCAGTTAGAAATACACACCAAAGCATCTGCACAATGGGCATTCACCATATATTCTACGCTGTCAGCAATCAAATCACGGCTAGGCAGTGAGTAGAGCATACCGCCATGCCCCATGGCAATGCCATCGTCCACCGCAATGGTATTAAACTCTTTGGCAACGCCGCCTGCTTTTTCAATCTCACGAGCGACCAGCTGCCCCATGTCTTTTAGATGCACGTGCCCAGGGACAAACTGGGTGAATGAATTGGCAATGGCAATGATGGGTTTGTTAAAATCTTCATCGGTCATGCCTGTGGCACGCCAAAGGGCTCTTGCCCCTGCCATGTTGCGACCTGCGGTAGATGTTTTTGAGCGATAGATTGGCATAATAATTCCTTTGTGGCGGTTGGCTGACTAACAAAGATGGTCAAAAATGAGGTAAATGGTCAATAAAATGAGCCTATTTTAGCATTTTTAAGAAGGATTTTTTGAAAAATTTTATTTATGATTTTTATAATAAACAGGAATGATTGAGCCGTTCTTTGGGGTTTGATTGACGGCGGCTACAAAAAGTGTCAAATCGGTAAAAATAATCATTCTAATGCTTGAATTTTTTTAGAAAATCTAAGATAATAGATAGACTGATAATTGTTATCGTTTATATTCTTATTGGTTATCAAGTTTGATTAAACTTCTCATGACCATGAGGGTGGCATGAGGGGTGCGCTCATGAATGATGAGTGATATGGCGTTTGTGTGTTTTGTTGTCGTCTCTATCAAGGATTGGCAACATCAAAATTTAAAAATATCATAAATCAGTGACTGATACTAAATAAAGATGATGATAAGTGAGAGGCTTATGCTCTAAATCGCATGAGAATTCTGACTTTTGTTTTTTTTTGGGTTTGTAATGATGGTGCTTGAAAATTCTCATAAACATAAAATCTTGGCATTGGCGGTGGCGGTGTCTTTGCATGGCTTGATGGGTATTAGCTTGGCGACCATGCCCATGCTCCAATTAGAGCCTCCCAAAGTCACGAAGCCACTTGAAATACAAATGATCACATTAAACCAAGAAGAGTCATTGATACCGCCCGAGCCAGTGCCCACACCTGTCACGGTACAACGAACGATGTCCGCCCCACCAAAGTCAGCGCCACCACCCGCACCAAAACAGGCAGACCCAGTCAAGCCCAAACCACAAAATCCCAAACCCAATACGGACAAACCTAAATCCGAACCAAAAAACACACCATCTCCCAAGGCAGACACAAAACAGCCCAAAAGGAGCGAAGAGCTGCTACAACAAGAACTACTCAAACAAGAACAAGCCAAAAAAGCATTTGAATTACAACAGCAAAGAGAGCGAGCCGAGGCGGACACCAAAGCCCGATTAGAAAGAGAAAGGGCAGAGCGAGAACGAACCGAAGCGGATGCCAAAGCCGAGCGTGATAAAGCCGAAGCTGACGCCAAAGCAGAAAGAGACAGAGCAGAACGAGCACAAAGAGAGCGAGCCGAAGCGGACGCCAAAGCCCAATTAGAGAGAGAAAGAGCAGAGCGAGAACAAGCCAAAGCCGAGGCGAATGCCAAAGCCGAGCGTGATAAAGGTAATAAGGAGGACGGTAAAGGCAACGGTGAGGGCAAAGGCGGTGAGTTAAAAGGTCAAAACCTATCCATCTCCAATGGCAGCTGGCGAAGCAAACCCAATTTTAGCGGTCTGTCATCGGATAATTTGACGGATTCTGTCACCTTTACCGCTCGCCTGACCATTGATGCCAAAGGCACTATCACCGCCGTTTCTGGTGTTAATACAGGCGATAGAGCCTTAGACAAACAAATCTCCCAAGCCATCAGGCGTGCCAAGTTGCACCCCTTTAAATCCCCTAGCGGTCAGCCAATGTCAGGCACGGCGACGTATTCATTGACCATTAAGCTCTCAGGCTGATAAGCATGTCATCATCAGTCATCACACTGCCGAGGGGATGTAGAGGGATAATCTTTGTTTGCATCATTTGTTTGCTTAAAAAGCGTTCGCCCTATTGCCGCTAAGACGTAAATAAGACGGACACCTCTAAGCCATTATTAACCTATTTTTTATTTAACTTATCTTTATTCAATTTATCTTTTCATTAAGGCATGATTATGGATTTTGCACATTATTGGCAATATACTGACGCAGTCTCTAAGACGCTATTTTTTATTTTGATGATTTTATCGCTGGCTTCATGGTTTGTGGGGATTACTCGCTTACTGCATTCTCGTCAAATGATAGGCTCAATCAGTGCTGACTTAACCACCCAAATTGATGATGTCAGCCAAGATTTTGCAGAGCTTGATTTTAATCAGCGAAAAATCATCACAGAGCAGAGTCTATTACAGAACATCGCTCGCTATCGCTTTGAGCTTGAAAAGGGGTTATCGGTACTGGGTACGACAGCTGCCATCGCCCCATTTATTGGGCTGTTTGGTACAGTGTGGGGGATTTTTCACGCCCTGCATTCTATCGCCCAAAAGGGACAAGCAGGCTTAGCTCAGGTGGCAGGACCTGTGGGAGAGGCGCTCATCATGACGGGTTTGGGGTTGGCGG
>JBHCFR010000214.1:0-5732 GCA_041801945.1 Moraxella sp.
CAACATATTCTATTCATGGAACATTTTGAGAACAAAATGAACAAACACCACAAAAAAGTAGATCTCAATGACATCAAGCTGTTTGTATCGGTGGTGCAAGCAGGCAGCCTAACCCGTGCGTCCGAGTTGCTAGGCATTCCCAAATCGCACCTAAGTCGTCATCTGACCGACCTAGAACACAGCCTTGGCACGACGCTCATGGATAGGGGTAGGCGTGGGGTGGTGTTAAATGAAATTGGTAGTCGCTTTTTTCATCATGCCCAAGAGATGTTACGCCTTGCCCAAAGTGCCATTGATGAAGTGCAGGATAATTTACAAAAGCCCAGTGGTTTGATTCGTCTGTCGGTCTCTACCGAGATTGGGCGGGGCTTTTTGATGCACCATTTGGCGGACTTTTTAAAGGCGTATCCTGATATTATCTTAGAAGTGCAGATTGACAATCGCAAAGTCAATATGATTCAAGATGGCATTGACATTGCCCTGCGTGTGGGGTCGGTGGATAATGATAATGTGATTGCTCGTAAGCTCTTTGATGTGGAGCTGGGGCTATTTGCCAGTACTGACTATGTGGCAGAGCGGGGCGTACCCCAAAGTCCTAATGAGCTGTACGGGCATGAGCTGATTTATAAATATGACGGCACGCCGTGGCTGTTTCATGGCAAAGACAGCAGTATTTTGATAGATGCGCGCTATCGTTTTGTTTGCAATGATTACAATCTGGCAGGCAAGATGGTGGCGGACGGTGTGGGCATTGCCATGCTACCTAGGCTTGTTGGTGCGGTAGAGACAGACTGGGTGGAGATACTACCTGATTGGCGGATAGATGGCGTGCCTTTGTACATCGTGTATTACAAAAATCGGGGGGCAGTGCCTGCAGTACGGGCGATGGTGGAGTTTGTATTGGGACTCGTGGCAGAGTAGGTTGTCAAGTTTAGAAGACATGGTTGGTGGTGTGTGCTCATTGGTATGTGAGGGGTGCATAAATGAGTGTGAGGTTGCCTTGGGACATCACACTGGGGCAAGGCTAGACAAATCGCACGGCTTAGACAAATCGCACAGCTTAGATGAATTCCATGGTTTGGACAAACCACACGGCTCGGACAAACCGCACAAAAAGACACGTCGTTATGATACAATAACAAAAACCCCAAATTTAAGCTAAGAGGACGTCATGACCGAAGTGTTTAACCCCAAAGCCAATCTTGTCTTTTGCCGTAAATATCAAGAAAATCTACCCAAACTCCCCAATCCCCCTTTTCCCAACGCCAAAGGGCAAGAAATCCAAGACACCATCTCCGCCAAAGCGTGGGGCGAGTGGATTGAACTGCAAACCATGCTCATCAATGAAAAACATCTGAGCATGATGGATAAAGACGCCAAAAAATTCATCAATGAGCAGCGTGAACTGTTTTTTGATAATGGCGAGTATGAACGTCCCGCAGGCTACACCCCAAAAGAGTCGTGATGAAGCCTTGCCATAAAAAATCGGACTTGCACGAAGTCCGATTTTTTGATGCCGCTTAGTCTTATGGGTTAGCCTTTATAAGCAAATTTGGGATCGGCAGCGGCGGTAAATAACACGTCGGTGGAGGAGTTTAGGGCGGTTTCTGCCGAGTCTTGCACCACGCCGATGATGAAGCCGATGGCAACGACCTGCATGGCGACATCGCTTGGGATGTTAAACAGACCACACGCCAAGGGAATGAGCAGCAGTGAGCCACCTGGTACGCCTGAGGCACCGCACGCACTCACCGAGCCGACGATGGCGAGCAGTACTGCTTGAACGAAGCTCACTTCAATGCCGAGGGTATGAGCGGCCGCTAGGGTTAGGACATTGATGGTAATCGCTGCCCCTGCCATGTTGATGGTCGCCCCCAAAGGAATGGTGAGCGAATAGGTATCTTCGTTCAAGCCAAGTTTTCGGGCGAGGTTCATGTTCACAGGAATGTTCGCCGCTGATGAGCGGGTAAAAAACGCCGTCACGCCCGATTCACGCAAGCAGGCGATGACCAGTGGGTAGGGGTTTTTGCGGGTTTTGATAAAGACGATGAGGGGGTTTACCACCAAAGCGATGAACAGCATGGCACCGACGAGCACCATCAGCAGCTTGGCATAGCTCTCTAAGGCATCAAACCCTGTTTCTGCCACGATTTTTGCCACCAAACCCAAAATACCAAAAGGTGCGATTGCCACCACCCATTTGACCACCGCTGAGATGGCGTTTGACAGGTCATGAACGACAGTCTTGGTGGTGTCAGAAGCATGACGCAGACCTAAGCCAATGAGCACTGACCATGTGAGAATGCCCAGATAGTTACCACTGCCGAGGGCGGTCACAGGATTGGCGACCAGATTCATGAGCAGATTTTTTAGGACTTCACGCAAAGAGCTGGGAGCTGACTGCTCGACCGCCTGCACGTCAGTTAAGCCGATGAGTTCGGTGGGAAAAGCAAAACTCACCAAAACAGCGGTCAGTGCTGCGGCAAATGTGCCGACAACATAGAGGGTCATGACAGGCTTGACACGAGCATCACCACCGCTTTTAAACCCTGTCACCGCCGACATGACCAAAATAAATACCAAGATGGGGGCGACCGCCTTTAATGCCCCAACAAACATATCGCCCAAAATGCCAAGCGACATCCCAACGTCTTTGGCAAACATACCAATCAGCGTACCTAATATCAGGGCAATGATAATGAGTGGCACAAGCCCGACACGCAGATACGCATCTATAATCTTACGCATGAAGCATTCCTTAAATCTTTAAGTCTGATGAAATCAACTTGTCAATCATCAATATGACAAAATGTGAACATTATACCATTTTTTGTGGTAAAAATGTTAATGATGTTCTAGGATACAGAGTGGGTGGTCAAAAAAGCCCCAATAAAAACGACCACTTGATGTCAGTGGTCGTCTGTATGGGTGTGGGGGTTATTTGACCTGCCCAACCAAATAACGCACGAGCATGGGAACAGGGCGACCACTGGCACCTTTGTTATCGCCGCTGCCAACCCAAGCTGTACCTGCGATGTCCAGATGTGCCCACGCTTGATTGTCCTTGATGAAGCGTTTTAAGAAGCACGCTGCCGTGATGGAGCCTCCCTCGCGACCACCGATGTTTTGTACATCGGCAAAGGTGGATTTGAGCTGCTCATCGTAGGCGTCATCTAGGGGCATTTGCCAGACTAAGTCGCCTGCGTATTCGCTCGCCTCTTCTAGGGCGAACAGCGTGTCTTCATCATTGGCATACAGCCCAGAACGCACGCCGCCCAAGGCGATGACGCACGCCCCTGTCAAGGTGGCAGCGTCAATGATGGTGCGTGGTTGATAGGTGTCTTGTACATAGCATAAAGCATCGCACAAGACCAGACGACCCTCGGCATCGGTATTTAGGATTTCAACGGTCATGCCATTCATGGCGGTCACGATGTCTGATGGGCGTGTGGCCCTGCCTGAGGGCATGTTCTCAGCACAGGCAAGGACGACCACGATGTCCAAAGGGAGTTTGGCTTCGCACGCCGCCTTAATCGTACCCAGCATGGCAGCTGCCCCTCCCATGTCGTATTTCATCTCTTCCATGCCCACGGCAGGTTTTAATGAGATACCGCCTGTGTCAAAGGTGATGCCCTTACCGACCAGTGCGATGGGGTCTTTTAATTTGCCTTTTTTCTTGCCTGATTTGCCATAGTATTCAATCACCACAAGCTTGCCTTCGTTGTCTGAGCCTTGTGAGACTGCCAAAAAGCAGCCCATGCCAAGTTTGCTCATTTCTTTTTCGCCAAGTACGGTGACATTGATGGCGTCTTTGTGGTCTTTGGCGAGCTGTTCGGCGACTTTGGCAAGTCCGCTGGGGTTCATGACATTGGGGGCGTCATTGGCGACATCACGAGCCAGACTTTGTCCGATGCTGGTGGCATGGGCGACGGCAAGGGCATGTTCATAGTCGGCTTTGGCGTCTTTGTTGCTGATGAACGTGATGGCGGATAAGGCAAGTTTGTCGGCTTTTTTGGATTTGTAGGGTTCAAAACGATATTCGGCATGCAGTAGGGCAGTCACGAACTGACCAAAGTGTTTTTGACAAAGCACATCGCCCCATGCGATGACAGCATTTTTGCTGTTTTTGATGGCATTAAAGGTGGTTTTGCCAAGCTTCTGTACTTGATTGGCAAGTTTGTCAAGTGAGCCCACCCCAATCACGCTGATGACACTGCCGCCATCAATGCCAAAGTCAGTCACGCACTCACCCATACCCCCTTTAAAACTGCTCACCTTCATGAGTGACGTGGCACGAATCAGCTCGGCAGCATCGGCGGGCAGTGCATTGCCTAGAATGTCTCCTTTGTCATCAGCAAACAGCACCACATGGGGCTGATTTTTGGTTTTTTTGGGGTTAAATGCGTCTAGGACACTAAGTGTTAGGGTGGATTTTGACATACAGACACCTCGAGGTGGGTTAAGATAAATACAATTGTTTAAATTTTAGCATATTTTTGGGGTGTGTGGCATGGAATTACAAAAAAATCCCCAGATTTTTGAAGGGAATCTTGTGGCATTAAAGCTAGGCGTGTTCACAAGACGATGAAAATCAATGTCTTAGGTAATTTAAGATAAATTGTCTACAATTTTTAAAAATTTTTAGAAAAAACGCTTGATTTATCCGTAAAATCTGATAAATTGTATACAAACAACCATTCACATGGTGAACGAAGGAAGTTTTTATATGGATACCGTCAAAACTTGGCACACTCAAAGCAAGGACTTGACGCGCTCTGAACAGGCCTATCATCTATTAAAAACCGCCATCGTCAAGGGCGAGCTCTCCACCGGCAGTAAAATCAACGAAACCGACCTTGCCAAGCGTTATGGGGTCAGTCGTGCACCTTTACGTGAGGCGATCAACCGTTTGGAGGCTCATCGCCTGTTAGAGCGTACGCCCCATATTGGCACACGGGTGGTGTCCTTGTCCATCAAGCAGCTCATTGAGTTGTACCAAATTCGTGCCACGCTTGAGGGTTTGGCGTGTCGTCTTAGTGCTGAGAGGCAGTCGCCTGCTGTCATTGAGACACTAGAAGGTATCTTGGCACTGCACTCCCAAGACAGTAATTTTAAGGCAGGTCACGGCTACTACTTACAAGACAGGGACGATGATTTTCATTACTGTATCATCAAAAATAGCGGCAATGAGTCCTTGACCAAAATGCTCTGCGATGAGCTCTACCACATCATCCGCTTGTATCGCATTCAGTTTTCAAAAACAGCCGAACGAGCGAAGCGTGCGTTTTTTGAGCATCATCAGATTTTAGATGCGATTAAACATGGCGATGGTGAGCTGGCAGAGCTGCTCATGAAACGTCATATCATGGCGTCATGTCAGAATATCTGTGATAAATTAGACAAAGATAATGCCGCAGAGTCGCCCAAGCACCCTGATGAGTAAATGAGGCGACCTCCACGGCTGGGTTGTTTTAATGGTATGTAGAATCATGATGAACATACATTTGAGCGTTCATGTCAGTAAGATTGCCTGATGTTAAGTTGATGTTGGGCACTCAATGAGAGCGTATGAGTCTAATAATAGTTTTGTGAACCCAAGGAGTAATTATGTCGGCAGGTTTATTATTTCGTGAAGCTGTCAAAGCTGAAAACCCCCTAGCTGTCGTTGGCTGTGTTAATGCCTACTTTGCCCGTCTTGCCACCGCCACGGGCTTTAAGGCGATTTATCTGTC
>JBHCFR010000215.1:0-4962 GCA_041801945.1 Moraxella sp.
AATCGGTGCGTCCACATCAAAGGCGCGAGAATGATAACGCTCATTGACTTGCTGCCAAAACTCATGATGATGATCAGACAATGCGTCATCACAAATAACCAGCGTATTTTTGGGCAAATAGGCAAAGAGCGTCCCTTGTTTTTGCCACTCATTTAAATCAAAGAAAAGTGGCGTATAATACTCTATGCCTGAGGGCTGGATGCCACTCATGACATCTTGATACATCTCCACCTTACGAGCAGAGACATTGGGGAATAAGCTGGCAAAATTTTGGCGAAAAGTCTCTTTGTCATCTAAATTAAATTCACGAGCAGGCAGCAGGCGAAAGCTTGACACTTTGGGCGACTTTGGGGTGATTTCTTTATCTTGAAATACGCCCTCTTTTTTGAGTTTGATGAGCTCTTCATCGCTTAGCGTCCGCTGTGTGTCAGGATTAAAAAACTTAATCGTCTCTATCTCATCATCAAATAATTCTAGCCTAAATGGCAGTGCCTGCCCCACCGCAAAAATATCCACAATACTCCCACGCACCGCGAACTCGCCTGCCACATAGACATTATCCACCGCTTTATAACCTGCTGTCGCAAGACGCTCTTTTTGGCTCTCCAAATCAAAGCTGTCACCGACATTCAAGTCAAAAAATCTGCCCAAAAGATAACTCGGAGGGCTGATTTTTTGCATGAGTGTCTGCACACTCACCAGCAAAATGCCGCTCGTTGGCATGTGTGTCAAGAGCTCAATCCGCTCTGAAATGATGTCTTGATGTACGGATAAGTTGTCATAGACGAGCGTTTCATAATCGGCAAACACATGAGCACGCACACCAAAAAAGTCAAGCTCATCAGACAGACGCTGTAATTGGGCTTGATTTTGGCAGATGACAAGAAGTAAATCACGGCTCTGTTTGGCAAGTAGGGACAGCCACAAGGCAAAACTTGCGTCTGACTGCACGGCAAAATGCGTGTGGAAATTGGGTTTAAGGGTTGGGGTATTTATACTTAACATCATCAAAATTACTCAACATAAGAAAAAACCCATATTTTCATATGGGTTAGCTCTCAACGCCCAGAAATGACTTGCTCGTTGATTTGTACTTCATGAGTATCACGCAGGTAGTGCAAATAGTCTTGAAGTTGGTCTTGACCGATATTATCACGAATGATGGCAGATGCCGAGAGACGTTCTGCCTCTGAAATCTCGGCACTCGCCACGTTTTGGATGGGCTCGCCGACCATCAGGCTTGCACCTTGTTCAGTTGCCACCGTCCACACGCTCATGCCGTCTTTGTCATGAGTGAATAGACTGGCACGCTCAGTCGGTAACAGGCTTTGGCTTTGGCGAGTGACCATGCCGAGATTTTGAGCGGATTTGATGATGGTCTCTGGACTTTCTTTGGCTTTATCCTGAGCGGCTTTTAGTGCCAGACTGACGGCTTTTTGCTTGGTGAGTGCCTCTCTGATTTGGTCGCTTGCCTCGGCAAGAGTGAGCGTCTTAGCTTCTTGATAGTTCGTTGGCTGCACCCAGACTGTCTTATCCGCTAGGGTGATGTTGGGGCTGACGGACTGATCATTGATGGCAAAGTCATCAAAGGCTGCTGTGATGACCACAGGGGCGGACAACTCGCTGGTGTTATTCTCCTTGGTGTAGCCCTTGATGTTCTTTGCTGTCAGACCTGTCTCTTTGGCGATGTCAGCGATGCCCATTCCATCTGTCGCCATGGTGTTAATCTTGGCAATCATCTCATTAAGAGCATTCGCCTGTTTACGCTCGCTCGCCTTTTTGATGAGCTCATCACGCATGCTATCAAGGCTAGGCACATTTTGTGCTTTGGTGACTTTAAAGATGTGATGACCAAAATCAGTCTTGACTGGCTCACTCACTTCTCCGACGCCAAGCCCGCTAATGGCACGCTCAACCGCCCCACTGCTGCTGCCAAATAAAGCGGGATTATAAGTGCCAATCTCACCGCCGCTCTCCCCTGTGGGATCGTCAGATTGTGTCTTGGCAAGTGCCTCAAAAGACTCTCCCTTATCCAATCTGGCTTTAATGTCCTTGGCACGGCTCTCGGCGTCCGCTCCGGTGAGAAGAATGTGTGCCAACTGTCTGCCGCCTCCACTGCTCTGCAAGCTGGCTTCATACTCCACCCGAATCTCATCTTCGGTCACAGAGGCGGTCTTGATGTCGGCAGACGTCAGTGATACATACGCCAAATCCACGCTTGGCGACTGCGTCATGTTTGCCTTATTGGCATTATAATGAGTCTCTATCTCAGCAGGGCTGACCGTCACTTTATCAGCAAAATCACGCCAATCATAACGAACCATCCATGCTTGGCGGCTTTGAGCTTGTAAATCTATCAGACGAGCGATTTGATCATCTGAATAAAGTGCTGTGCCCAGAATGCTGCTTGTTAGCTGCCGCAATGACAGCTGCGTGCGAAACATGGCAAATAGCATGTCTTTATTCATGCCGCGACTTTGTAAATACTGAGCAAATACATCATTAGAAAACTGCCCATTGGTGTCATGAAAGGTAGGATCAGCTTGTAGCAGACGAGTGATTGCCTCATCCGAGACTGTCATGCCAAAGAATTGGGCTTGATTTTCCAATAAAGCCCTATCAATGAGGCTATTTAACACCTCATCATGTAGTGCCTTATCATCAATCATGCTGCCATCCACCCGTTCAAGCAGTCGAGAACGATAATCATTCACTTCTGATTGGAAAGTGCTAGTGTCAATGGCGGTATCCCCCACCTTGACAGCTTGGTCAGGGGCAATCTGACCCCCACCACTAAACGACTGCACACCCAGAAACGCCATGGGAATCAAGGTGATGATAAGCACCGCCTTACCCATCCAGCTCTGCATGAAACTACGCATTTTTTCCATAACACATCACTTTTTATCAATTTTTTAAAACTCTCTATAATACAACATTTTGATGAATTTCTCAAAAAATTTATTTAATCCACCCCACTCATTTGAAAGTCCCATCCTGCTTTGATACCAACAAAAGATTGTTAAAGGTATTATCTTATTCTAATCACCCCAATAAATAAGATTATGTTAAATAAATTAAAAAACCCACATTCATCAAACCAAAAAATGATGTGCCAAATAAAGGCACATCGCATGACTTACTTAGTATTTTGTCTTTTCACCATGTCAAGTCGCTGCCCCTCAAACAGCTCCATCTCAGGTGCCAATGTCACCATGAATCTATCAAAATAAAGCAGCTGTTTGGTTAATAAGGCAAAATCTTTGGGAAAATGCACGCCATAACGCTTGCCAATCTCCACAAGCTCCAACATGAGGATGTTTAGATTGTCTCCCCCCTGATTGTTGCCATACACCTTATCCATCATGGTTTTCAAATCATTTGCCAGCTGCCCCACACGAACCTGATCGCCACCATGAGTCATGCCAATGTCCACCATCGCCTGTGCCATGCCTTGATAGTCATTCATTTGTAATGACTGAACCAGTGCAAAACACGCCTGCAAGCTTGTTGGCTTAATCTGCCCCATGAGCCCAAAATCCAAAAAGGCAATGCGTCCATCATGCAGATACAGGAGGTTTCCTGCGTGTAAATCGGCATGAAATTCACCTGTCATCATCAGTGATAAAAACCATGTGTCCAGTACATCTGCCATCACTTTTTGGGGTGTGCTCTGGTGAGTTTGGGCAAGATCAGTCAATAAACTGTCATCCACGAGCGATTTTCCCACCAACAAATCCATGACCAGCACACGTTTGGTGGAGAGCTTGTGATGAACAATCGGTGCGGTGACATGATAAATGCCCATTTTTCTTAAAAATTCATGAAACCTGTCAATATGCCGTGCTTCTGCCAAAAAGTCTGTCTCTGCCGCCATGCGAGCACGAACCTCATCGATGATGGGAGCAAGATTGGCAGTCTTCATCATCGGCATGCATCGCTCCATCACCCAAAACACACCATGCAATACCCCTAAGTCCGTCTTCATGATGGCATCAACATCGGGTTTTTGGATTTTTAGGGCGACCTTGCGACCATCTTTTAGGGTTGCCTGATGCACCTGTGCGATGCTTGCTGATGCCAATGGCGTGGGGTCAATAAAAGCAAAGATGTCATCAACATCCCCCAGCTCATCCATCAGCACTTGACGGATGAGAGAAAAGGCAATGGGAGGTGTTGCATCCAGACAGTCTGCAAAAGCAAGCACATACTCTCGTGGAAATAAAGATGGCGTGCTGGCGATGAATTGCCCAAGCTTGATGTAGGTGACGCCCATTTGCATGAAGGCATCTTTCATCAGATAGGCATCCATCTGCTCGCCCTTGGTCACACGCAGTGCGGACAGTCCTGCCACGCTCGCACTTTTATGCAGACGACCTAGGACATTGACGCCCGTGTTCAAGCTTTTTTTGGCAAAATAAAATGGAGATTTTTTCATAAGATTGGTGCTTAGTTTGTGTTGTTTTTGATGGTGGTATGATTTATCGGTCTTACTTGCTTAGGGCTTATCATGCGTTTGGTATTTATCCCACACAGATGACCATTATCCCTCATAGATGCCCATGGTAACTCTGTCATTACCTCCATGGTCTTTCATGGTGCGTATTTCTTTAAAATTAGCCTGACAAAATAACGACTGAACGCTCACGCTCTGATCATGTCCATGCTCTATGGCGAGCAAGCCGCCATGATGCAAATGTGTCAAAGCACCGCCAATAATCATCTTAATGTCCGACAGACCCTCATCATCTGCCACCAATGCCATCAGAGGCTCTGCACCCAGATATCTAAGATGCTCATCATCTTTGGCGATATAAGGCGGATTAGAGACGATGACGTCAAACACCTCATGGATACCCTCATACCAGCTGCCATGATGACATTGGCAGTTATCCGCTGCTAGGTGCGTGGCGTTATCTTTGGCGACCGCCAAGGCATGAGGCGACTTATCACATAGCAGGA
>JBHCFR010000216.1:0-5865 GCA_041801945.1 Moraxella sp.
ATGAAGCTGCTCTTTATGCTTCCACTGCTGGATTTTTACTTGTTTTTCAAAGGCGTTTAAGGCATCATCAATCACGCCACTAACTAGCTTTTGCAGCTGCGGATGAGTGGTGTCAATATTTGCCACACCATGTGCGACCTGCCTCATGAGTGCGTCCAGCGTTGCAGGGTCAAACAGATGCTGATTGACCGCGGTCGTGACGTTCTCTCCAATGTGCCGACCGACACTGGTAATCTGCGATTCTATCATACTGCCTGCGATGGGGATAAGTTTAAGATAGCGTCTTAGCTCTGGGGTATCTAAGAGCGCCTGCTCCACCGAGGTGCCAATGTCATAAGAGAGTCTTTGCCCTGTCTGCGTCAGAAATGCCTGTTGCAGCTTCGGAGCAAGCTCACGACGCAACAAATCAAGCACCACGCCTTCAAATTCAGCACGATTACGATCAATGGTATGCTGAATCAGCGTGCCGTGTGTCTTTGACTGGGAAAGCTGTTCACGAAAATTATCAATGGCGGTCAAAATCACCCTATCAGAGAGCTCCTCTAAGATGACATGATAATAAAACTGTGCTGATTTTATCCATTTTTGGGGGATGACTCGCATTCCCATGCTGTGCAGTCTTTTGATGATGATGCCTGCACGAAGCAGTCGCAAGGCACGCAGCATGGGGATACACGCCAACACCTCATACCAGTGCACAAAGGGGAAAAAGAACCAGCGATAATACACCTGATGCTTGATGGCAAGCACCCACCTCACCAAAAGCTCACTGACCCAAAACAGGGTAAACACCCCACCGATGGCAGACAAGGTCAAATGATGTTGCTGATGGTAACTGCTCAGCACACTCTCAAATCCTGCCCACTGGGCGAGCTTGGTTGCAAGCCCACTCATCAAAATGTTGTCAATAAATATCAAAAACAAGTCAATGACCAAAAGCACCAGCATGGCGATGTCATAGGCAATCTTGATGCGATTTTGCTCTGGTGTCGACTCCTGATTTTCTTTGTCTGCACCAAAGAGCGGAATGACATCCTCGGGGACATCAGAGGGCTGTGGGATTTCTAGGTCGGTTAGGTCGGGCGTGTGTTTGGTTGGCATGGTCAATCACTGCAAGGGTTGGTTAATCATGAATCTGTAACTGTAAAATCGGTCTTAGCACATGGGCGAAAATTATCCATCAAAATCCTCTGCCGTACAACACCATCTGTCCATCTGATTTACGTTTCATCTGTCTTTTGATGAAACTCATTCACCATCTGCTCTATCTTTTTGTCTTTTTGTCGCCATACCTCATCTAAGAAGTCAAACAGCTCTGCCTTGACCGCCTCATCTTCGTCATACTTGCCTGCTTTTAGCTGATCAAATAGCCTCTGATCCATGGGTAGATGACGAACATCCACCCCTAAACGTACAAGTTTGCCCGACCACAAATCGCCATAATCAGGCACGCCATCAGGATAGACCAACGTCATGTCTAAGATGCCATCTATCTGCTCGCCCAAGCTGGCAATCGCCAAAGCAAATCCCCCCGCTTTGGGTTTTAACAGATGCCGATAAGGGGAGTTTTGACGTTCGTGCTTGACCTTGTCAAACCGTGTTCCTTCTAGAAAATTTAGCAAAACAAAAGGCTTATTTGCAAGCAATTGACACGCACGTCTAACCTCTTCTAAATCACGGGTGGCAAGTGTAGGATTCTTTGCAATCTCTTCCTTAGAATGACGCTTCATCATCGGAAAATCCAAAAAATAAAATGTCTGTCCCACAATCGGAATGTAGAGCAGCTCATGCTTGGCAAAAAATCGCGTGATTGGCAGGCGAGATTCACTCACATACTGCACAACACTCGTATCTACCCATGACTGATGATTACAAATGAGCAGATAACGTCCGTCAGCTTTTAAATCATCAGGCATATGGATTCGCCAATCACGCTGTGGCGATAGCTTATCTAACAAAAAATTATTGGTATTAATCCAGTGATTGGTGATGCCCAACACGGCTTTATCGCCCAGTTTTGAGCCAAGCAGTGTCTTAGCAAGCCCAGCACCATATAAAGGAATGCCTACAACCACGCTATTGGCAATCATCGTGCCAAGACCTGCACCCAAACTTAAGGTCTGGGCAAGTTTGGGGTGCGTGTCATGAAGCTTTTGTACAAAAGGTAGAGGGGTGCGTTTTTTTTGATGCATGAGAGCTGCCAAGTTTAAATGTAACAATTTGTGTTTATTTTGCCACTCATCGTGTCGTCTCATCGATGAGTTAACGCCATCTGTCATTTTATCAAACTTTTACTAAAATCACTAAGCATTTCAAAGAGGTTTTTAAAACCCCTTTACCAAAAAAATCCTGCTTTGATAATTTTAGGGACAATTTTACTAAAATTCTTAGGACTTTTCATGAAAAATTTCATATCATCTTGGCACTTTTGTGCAAAATATCCTTTTTTCTTTCAATTAAAATAACCGATTAACTACACAGTTATAACAAATAGGAGAGTTTTTTACGGCATAATAGCCCCAAGCAAGTCGCATGGATTTTCAAAACTCATGATGCTTATAGTCACGGCTTGACCGCAGCCACAGTACAACCGTGGTTGTGATGAGAGTATAGTGATTATTTGGGGTTATTTAGGATTTTTTTCTTAGCAAAATTCTTTAACCTAGCTCAATCTTACTTTTTATTTTTATCCATCAATAGGAGCGTTCTATGAAAAAAATTCTTACCGTGGGTGCCATCTCTGCAAGCATGATTTTGGCTGGTTGTGCTAGCACAAGCACGGGTACTGGCATCAATGACACCACCATAAAAGCAGGTATTGGTGCACTTGCAGGTGCAGCCCTTGGTGCGGGCATCTCTAAGGCGACTGGTGGCGAAAAAACAGGTCGTGATGCTGCCATCGGTGCGGCACTGGGTGCTGGCGTGGGTGCTTATATGAGCCGTCAAGAAGCCAAACTAAAACAACAAACCGCAGGGACAGGCATTGAAGTGCAAAGAGACCCTGTGACCAATAACATCAATCTGTCTATCCCAGAGGCGATTACCTTTAATGTGGGCAGATATGACATCAAGCCTAGCTCATATAACACGCTTAACCAAGTAGCAAGCACGCTAAGCCAATACAACCAAACCACTGTACAAGTCAATGGTTATGCCTCCATTGAGGGCAATGCCAATGCCAACCAAGTGTTGTCACAAAACCGTGCAGCCGCTGTCGCCAACTACTTAGCAGGACAGGGTGTTAGCCCCTCTCGCATCACTGCCATCGGTCGTGGTACCACCACTCAATTTGGCAGCAGCTATGAGCCAAATCGCCGTGTTGAGCTTACCATCTTAGCACCTCAAAGCGTGAATTAATTCTATTCATCTTACATCAAGGGCAGGTCATCTCCATGATTTGCCCTTGATTCGTTTTTATTTTTGCTTATCGGTGGAAGCGTGTTTTGTAGAGCCCTCCTAATATGATAAAATATCCAAAACCACCTAAGCCCCCCTCATGTCATACGCTGATTTATATGCCTATTTTGCCAATCACGGCATCATCTTGACCATCGTCAAAAAGCCCATCAAAAATGTCAATTTTCGCTTATCCTTTAAAGAGGGTGTCACACATTTTCATGTCAGCAGCCCTTTATATACACCAAGTGGGCATATCCATGATCTGATTTTGTCTAGGTCGTCATGGGCGATACAGCACCATCAGACTCATCATGCACGCCATCACGCCATCTTAACACTGTGGGGCGAGCCTATGGACATGGATAAGTACCTAAGATACACCCCCATAAAGGGTCTAACAGCCCCAAAAAGCCCAACACAGGAACGCCTCTGTCAGCTTGCAATCTATGAGCATGAACTCAAAAAACGCCTGCCCACCCTTGCTCTGACATGGCAGCCCAGAGTTGGTAGAATTGCCAAAGAAATTCGCACCAAAAAGATGCGTACCCGTTGGGGTAGCTGCAACACTCGTCATGGACGAATTTGGCTATCCACTTATCTGCCTGCTCACCCCTATGAATGCACCGAATATGTCTTTGTTCATGAGCTGTGCCACCTTATTTATCCCAACCACAGTCCTGCGTTTTGGAGGGCTGTCAAAAAAGCCATGCCCGACTATCAGACATGGCATGACTTGCTCAAACACCAGACCCATTAACCGCCTGATCTAACTTCATGAGCCCTCAAAGCTTCATTGAACACTTTGCTTAGCATCTTGACGTCATTCACACGAGCATAATTGAGCCGTGTCACAAACGCCAGTCGTCTGTGAGGTCCTGGCTCGTTTAAGGGCAGTGCCGTCACCTCATCGCCAATCTGCTCTAACGCCATCTTTGGCACCAAAGTTGTCCCCACGCCCACTTTTGCCATCTGAATTAGGGTGTTTAGGCTGGCATCAGAGAACCCTGATTTTAAATCATGCTTATCCATGGCACACACGGACAGTGCTTGGTCGGTCAAGCAGTGCCCCTCTCCTAGCAGCAAAACATCATTCTCAAAGAGTTCTGCACTAGATAGGCTGCTCTTGGTGCTGTGCTTGTCGTCTTTTGGGAAAATGGCATAAAAATTCTCCTCCCAAAATTCAAAAGTATGCAGTCCATCCACCGTGTAAGGCAGTGCCACGATGGCGGTATCAATATGACCATAACGCACCTGCTCCAACAGCCTCTCGGTCTGCTTTTCCATCACCGCAATCTCAAAGTTTGGGTATTTGAGCTTTAAATCTGGCAATACCTTAGGTAGCAGATAGGGTGCAATGGTCGGAATGATACCGATGGTCATGGGATATGCCAAAGGCAGGTGATGACTGTGTGCTCTGGTGGTCAAATCGCTAATTTCACTAAACACTCGCTGTGCCCGTTCAAGAAGCTCCTCGCCAATCGGCGTGATCAGCACCTGTTTGTTATTACGCTCAAAAATCTGTGTGTCAAGCTGCTTTTCAAGTTCAGCAATACCAAGGCTCAGTGCCGACTGTGAAATATTACACTCCTCGGCTGCCCGCTTGAAATGACGGTGCTTGGCAACAGCAAGTGCAAATTCTAACTGACGCAAAGTAATCATGACTTATCCTGTGCTAAAAGATGATTGTTAATGAAGAATATGCCATTATTTTACACCTAAGTTTTATAAAACAAAACAGATTATTTAAAACTTTTAACTGGATAAACCACTAAAATTTGTTATCATGTAACAAGGTTAAGATGTGCCATTATAGCCTGCCGCCTGTGATGACTGTTTGGTCATCATGGTATTTTTTACACAACCCTCTCATAGGTGACATCATGACTGCAATTATCAATCAACAAATCCCAGAATTTACCACCGAAGCTTTTGTTAATGGTGAGTTTAAGACCATCTCTACTGCTGACGTAAAAGGCAAGTGGGCGATTTTTTTGTTCTATCCACATGACTTTACTTTTGTCTGCCCAACCGAACTTGAAGACATGGCTGATCATTATGAAGAGCTAAAAGCCCTTGGCGTGGAAGTCTATGCCGTCTCTACCGACAGCCACTTTGTACACAAAGCATGGCACGATGCCTCTCCTGCCATCAGCAAGGTCAAATACCCCATGCTAGGCGATGGCACAGGTGCAATCACTCGTGGCTTTAACATCATGATTGAAGGTCAGCACGCCGCCCTTCGTGGTACTTTCTTGGTTGACCCAGATGGCCTGATTAAAGTTGCTGAGATTCATGATTTGGGCATTGGTCGCTCTGCCAAAGACATGATTCGTAAAGTCAAAGCCGCTCAATACGTCCGTGAAAATGACGGTGAAGTCTGCCCAGCAGCTTGGGAGCAAGGTCAAGAAACCCTAAAACCAAGCCTTGATTTGGTCGGTAAAATCTAAGTGGATGCCTAGATTTTAG
>JBHCFR010000217.1:0-5210 GCA_041801945.1 Moraxella sp.
ATGTTGGGTGTGATAACAGTGGTAGGGGGTCGCTATGCAAAAATTTGATGAAAATCACCTACTATTGGTCAGAGACTACCTAAAACAAGGAGGCGTGCTTGCCTACCCTAGTGAGAGTGTTTGGGGGATTGGCTGCGATGGTTTTTGTGAAGAGGCAATCATCAAGGTATTAACCCTAAAATCCAGACCGATGAGTAAAGGACTGATTGTACTGACAGACAGCATAGATAAGGTAAAAAGACTCATTCACGACTTACCAGAGGACATCCAAAATAACCTCATCACGACCATCGCAGAGCATGAACAAAAAGCCAATAAACAAGCGACGACATGGCTTATCCCCATCAGCTCATCTGCCATGTTAACTATGCCAAAACAGCTGATGGCAGGTTTTGATTCATTGGCGCTAAGGGTGACACCACACCCTGTACTACAAAGACTATGCCAGCTATTAACCGATGAGAAGAACCCTTATGGGTTTTTGGTGTCCACCAGCTGTAATCCCTCAGGACGGACACCAGCCACAAGCCTAAATATGGCTCAGATGTATTTTAAAGAACAGGTGGCATATCTACAAGGCGATGGACTCGGATTTGATAAACCCAGCCAAATCATTGATGTATTAACAAGACAAATCATACGATGATTTTATAAGAGGTCATAAAATCATCGGATTCATTCTAAGATGGGATTCGTGTTTTAGATGCCTGCAATGGCTTTAAAAGCAGCTTCATCAAAATCATCGCTGTGCGTGACAACCACCGTACCTTTGTCAATATTCACATTAACAAACTTAACACCAGTGATGGTTTCAGCCTTAGCCACCAAAGCATCGGCAGCAGCTTGGTCAGCGACGGTTAGATTAAATTGAGATTGTGGCATAAGAGTCTTCTTGGGATGTTAATTGATATAAAAAAGTATTTGTGCTATTTTAGCTTATTTAAGCGTAAATTCAATACAATAGGGTTAAAATACCAAAAACAAGTGCCAAACACCAAGCTCAAATTGTATTGATTTTGTAGAGGCTTAGCCCATCAGTGTTCCGTAAGAATGTGACACGCATAAACCACGCCATAGAATTCTAATCCACTTTCACCCAAATAGGCATGATTTGAGCAGAGGACAGCTGACCATAGCTACTGCTTTGCCCATCATCAGTGCGAATTTCACCGATTTTTGTCCATTGTCCACGAGTGATCGTAAGAGAGGTGTTAAGACCACTCGCTTCTAAATGCTCGCGGTTCGTGCTGGCAGTGTGAATGTCAAGACCGATTTGCCCGTTAGGTAGAACCCTAGGGGTAGCAGAAAAACCATCATGGAGCACCACCCACGATGTCCCAAAATTCACCCAAGTGCGATATCTGTTGTGATGAATGCGTGGTGTGCTAAGTCCGATTAGGGTGTTCGTGCCGATTTTTACCGCACTGCCTGACTGCGTACGAGCGGTATAATGAGCGTTAGACGTGCTTTGGATCTGGGTGTTATGATATTGCCCATTGATCCAAACGCCTTGTTTGATGATACCAGCATTGACATACCCTCCACTCTGGCTGCTTGCTTGTTGATTGCTAAGAGTAACAGAGACGGTCAAAGGTGTGGGGGCAGTGTCAATTTGGCGAATGAGTGGCAAAATCCTTGCATAGTCTTGTGGTGTGGCACGAATGATGAGCTGATCTTGATAAAGTGTCGCTGTACCCCCTGACCCACCATGAGCGGGTGAGAGCTCGTTTTGCACCACTGTCACAAGATTTGGATCGCCATGAGTATGAACGACATAAGTCTGATAAGAGCCCTGTTTGGCATGCACGCCGCTTAGCAATAAAAGCACGCAAGCGACAATACTTAGGCTTTTGTACAGAGATGGGAGGGTGCTTAGATGATTCATTTTAGACCTAGAACGTCTTGCATGTCATAAAGTCCTGCTGGCTTATCACTGAGCCATATGCCTGCACGCACCGCACCATCAGCAAAAGTCATGCGATTTTGGGCTTTATGAGTAATCTCAATAATCTCGCCATCCATGATGAACTCTACGGTGTGTTCACCAATAATCTCACCGCCACGCACCGCATGAATGCCGATTTCGCCATCAGCACGTTTGGACTGACCACTGCGTCCATAGACGGCAGAGGTTTTTAGGGTTTGTCCACGAGCAGCACTGATGGTGTTTGCCATCATCAGTGCCGTGCCAGAGGGAGCGTCTAGTTTGTGTTTGTGATGATATTCAATGATTTCTACATCGGCTTCCATGCCCAAGACTTTGGCGGCGGTGCTAAGTAGATTTAAGGATAAATTCACCCCCGTTGAATAGTTGCCTGCATAGACGATGGGAATCACGTTGCTGGCTTCTTTTAGCTTGGATTCTTGGGCATCGTCAAGCCCTGTGACCCCCATGACAAGCGGCACTTTGTGAGCGACACACGCTTCTAGAATGTCATCTAGGGCATCAGGCAAGCTAAAATCAATGAGAACATCTGTCTTTGATAAATCCAAGGTAGAGAGTGTCACACCACATGTATCCATACCAACAAATTCACCAGCATCCACGCCGATGAGACTAGATATGGCACGCACAAAGGCACCTGAAAGATTGGTTTTGGGGTTTTTAAGGGTGGATTCTAACAACATACGTCCCATGCGACCTGATGCACCCATGATACTGATACTTAATGTCATGACATCTCCTTAACACAGCTAAATATGCCTTGATAATAACCAAAAAATCATCAAAAGTAAATTCAAAATAAAACACGGTTTGTATTCGCCGTGTTTTATCGTGATGACCCTTAATCAAAAATGTCTTTGACCTCATCTTTTATTTTGTCAAAAAAACCTTTCTTCTTACTACTTGCGCCGTTACCGCCATGCAGCGTCTTGGCAAATTGTTCTAGCAAGGATTTTTGTTCGCCGGTTAAGTTGGTTGGGGTTTCAACGATGATTTTACAAATCAAATCCCCTTGCATGCCGCCACGCACGGTGGTCACCCCTTTGCCACGTACTCTGAGCAGTTTGCCGCTTTGGGTGCCTTCGGCAATTTTGATTTTTAGGCGACCACCACCCAAGGTGGGGATTTCTACTTCATCGCCCAAAGCGGCGGTGGCGATATTGACAGGAATGTCAATGTGTAAATCCGCCCCATTTCTGGTGAAAATCTCATGCGGTTTGACGTGGATTTCTACATACAAATCACCGTTTGGCATGCCACTGTCGCCCGCCTCCCCTTTGCCAGACAGACGTACGCGGTCGCCATTATCCACGCCAGCAGGGATGGAGACTTCTAGGGTTTGGGACTTGTGTTGTTTGCCCTCGCCATGACAGTCAGGACAGGGGTTTTTGATTTTTTTGCCGCTGCCATGACAGTCAGGACAGGTCTGCTGCATGACAAAGAACCCTTGCTGTACACGCACCTGACCATGTCCGCCACAGGTGGTACAGTTACTAATGTCGCCTGCTGATTTTGCCCCTTTGCCATCACAGGTGGTGCACTGAACGCTGGTGTTGTAGGTGATTTCTTTTTTGCAGCCTGCCACCGCCTCTTCTAGGGTCAGACCGATTTGATACAGCAAGTCAGCACCCTTACTGGCACGAGTCCCTCTGCTGCCAAACATGTCCCCAAAGATGTCGCCAAAGCCACCGCCTCCGCTAAAACCACCTGAACGACCGCCCCCAAAGAAGCTGCCAAAGATGTCATTGAGATCATCAGCACTAAATCCTCCTGCATTACCAAAGCCGCCGTTATTCATACCTTGCTCAAAGGCGGCGTGTCCCATGCGGTCATAGGTGGAGCGTTTTTGGGCATCTGATAACACTTCATACGCCATGGTCGCCTCTTTGAATTTCTCTTCGGCGGCGGGGTCATCGGGGTTTTTGTCTGGGTGGTATTTCATGGCAAGACGGCGATAGGCTTTTTTGATTTCTTTTTCGTCTGCTGATTTGTCCACGCCCAAAATGGTATAAAAATCTTTACTCATGTGTTATCCTGATTGTACTTCGCCATTTAAAAGGAATAGATCCGTCAATGATTGGCAAAAATGAAAATTTGCCTATTTATGGTGTTTTTGTGGCAATTATCAAGCTTAGTTCGTGTCATTTTTTTTCCAATTTTCAAAAATTTATGTCAAAATAACAAGATTTCCATCATCGTCTGTATCTCTATGAAAATCGCTAAATGGTTATCGGGTCTTATCATTCTTGTCGTCATCATCGTCATGGGTTCACCCTATTATCGGCTCTACACCCTAAAAAACGCCTATGACAATGGCGATTATGCTCCCATCATCAATAGCATAGATTTTGAGCAGCTGCGTCCCAATCTAAAACAGCAACTGTACATCAAGGCAGAGGACAAGCTGGCATCAGAGGAAGTCATGCAGGGGTTATCACTGCTTGGAGGGTTATTTGGCATGGACGATAAACCGCTTATCAGCATCGCACATGATTTCATTGATACCGCCATTGATCAAGGCGTGACACCTGATAATCTGACACGTCTGGCACAAGGTGAGGTGTCATCACAGAGCATACCCATGCTTGCTGGTTTGGCGATGTTTGGTGGCTATGTGGATATGGAGCGGCTGATGGTGGACTATATCAGCACAGGCGACATCAATGCCGCCATTGAAAACCAAAAAGTCGCCATCGCCAAAAAAGCCGCTGACAACATAGAAGCACCAACCAAACCCAAACTGTCTTATTGTGGCATTCACTGTTTTCAAGTTGCCACCACCATTAAAAATGAGCCTTATGTCGTCATCATGAATCGTCATCAAATCGTGGACTGGCGAATCACGAACGTGATATTGCCCTAATGTGGCTAAGCATCACAGGTGCGAACCTGACTTAGTCTTAACTATTTTTCATGAATAGATGACATACATAACTTAAAATTTTTAATCACGGCTTAATTTGTTCACTCATGCGTTGATGATAAGTCATCATCCAAGCGTTTTTTCTAAGACGGTCAAGAGAACACATGACCAAAACCCAAAATCCAAGCACCTGCCCATGTTCAAAGGAGCAAATTTAAGAACAACCGTTTATTTAAAATAAGATAAAAATTATTAAAGACCGTCTTTTATAAAAATTAAAAAATAGCCCTTGTATTTTTGATGAGTTGTGTTTTAATAGTAAGACATGATAAAAAGGCAATTTGTGCTTTTTTATCATCAAGATAATTTTTGGTAAAATTATCATCATTGACATTGCAAAGG
>JBHCFR010000218.1:0-6013 GCA_041801945.1 Moraxella sp.
CGATTAGAGCACCTGACTCATCATAATGATAGATGAGTGTCTGACCGCTGTTATCTGTGATTTTAGTGGGTTTACCAAAAGCGTTATACTGGATATGACGTACTTTATCCGCCTCGCTGCTTTTGATGATATTGCCTTGTTTATCATATTGATACCCATAGATGACACCATCTACATCGGTAAAGTGAATCACCCTGCCTGCATCGTCGTATCGTATTTTTTGTGAGAGATTCTTAGGATAGTCAATGCTAACGAGCTGACCTTTATTATCGTAACGGTAATAAATTTTATCTTTCTCTCCTTTTATAGCCCCATCAAAGGAGATAAGCTTACTTTTACCACCCATGAGCTGATAATCATAGTGAAAATACCGCACCATCTCTCTAATGCCCGTATCATCATCTCTATATCCCACCTCTTTGATACGGACTGGCTGACCATAGTCATTATAGGTGATGGATAATATATGCTCTTTATTTGCCGCAGTGCTCGGTCTGATAATCTGACTTGGCATTCTACTATCGCCATCATATAGGCGTTTTTGTTGCCACTGCCTTGGTGTGTCGCCATCTTGAACCTCTATCAGCACTAAGCGAGATTTATCATCATAAGTATAAAAATAAGTGGCATCGCCCATCTGTCTTTGTATCACATTACCCTGATCATCTGTTTTATCCACAGACGAATCATGGCAGTCTTGGCAGTGCTCATGCTGCTTATCTATGAGCTGATAGAACCCATTGGTGATGGTAAAGATGTATTTGGTCGTCTCTCCTAGACCATTGACAGTTGTGGTGGTATAGCGATTCGTGCCATCTTCACGCATGATGTCTTGTTTTGCGGTCGGTGCGTTCGGGTCATATGTGATGGTAAGGGATTTTTTCTTATGAGGCAGCTCCTCATAATCCACCCTACCCTTATCGTCATATTGCCAGTTTCCGACGATTTGTGTTTGATGATTAGATGTGAGTGTCTTTTGTGTGAGGCTATGGGGGAATTTTGGGTTATTATAATGATAATTAAACACATTGCCTTCACTGCTTTTATAGCCGATAAGATTGTGTTTATCATCTTGATAATAAACATAAGTGGCATCACCAAAGCGCAGTAATACCTGCTTATCTTGATAATTAAAAATGAACTTTTTACCTAGGCTATCCACCACTTGTGCGATTCTGTGGTTGTTATCATAGATGACTTGGATATAATCGCTGTTCGGCTCACGATAATTCGCCACGATTTTATGCAATTTACCTAATGTTTCTTTATCCGTCATATAACGGCTATCAACAATAAAGCTAAATCTTTGACCGCTAGGGCGATACCATTGCCACTGTATCAATCCATCTTTAAACTCTTTAACAAAATAACCAAACTCTGGATTATTGGCGATATAACGATCTGTCTTGTAACCATTTTTTGTGTCGGTGGATAGATAAAAATGAAACTGAGTACCGTCTGGCTGGATGAGACTTAGGGTACTTCCTCTATCTAAAAGCTGTGGTTCATAAATGGTACGCCAGCCATAACCTAGCATGCCCCGATGACTACTCATGCTATTGTAATAGCGAACGAATTCAAGATTGATTTGTTGATTAAGATTCTGTGGATAGATATCAGCTTCGGTTAAATGCTTATTACCTGATAATAGATTAACAGGATAATCTGAATGGTACTGCCTAGATGTCGTATCCTGATAGTCCGTATTAATAGCACACATGGTACCGCTGTTACCAGCGTTATTGGCAATATCGGTTTGGAATGGGCAAGTATTAGCACGGGCGGTATTTTGGATAAATAACACACCAATCATGATTATCCAAAACAGTGTACCAAGCGTTAATATTCTAAACACACCCATCACTCTATCCTTATTAATTAATGACAATTACCCACAAAATCAGAAATCAGATTTATCCCGCCACTATCACTCATCTGATATGCACCAGCACCAATAATGCCCATGGCGATTAGTATGGCGAGTAATTCATCCTTACTCCTGCCGCCACCAATTGATCCTGCACCGCCCTCTTGTCTGCTCATGATGTCAATAATCTCATCCACACTCATGTTCTCATAACCATCAGGGAGCTTCACGCCTGGGATGTCAGGGAGCTTGATGCCTGTGGGCAATGGTGTATCGCCTTTTGGTGGGGTATAAGCCTTGGTGGTCAATCCATTCTCCACCGCAGGACTTAACATCTGAGCAGACACATCTACCGTGATTGGGATTCTATCGTCTGACAACAGTTTTAAATCAAACGCCTCTTGGGAGCCACGGATAAAAGATGACACAGAGATGAACATGTCTTTGGCTAAGGGGATTTTTGGCTTATATCCGTAGGTGATTCTAAGTTTTAGTACATTTGCCTGTGCAATGGTGATGCTTGGGTCGGCACATTCATAATGCTCAGTATCACTGTATTTATTGGGAATGACTTTATTGCTGGTCTTTAAGATGGCTTGTAGCTCACGATTATTACACGCAGTGAATGCCTGTTCGCTAGGACTGATAATCTCCACTTTCATATAAGGGGTCTCAGTACGCTTCAACTCTTCTATGGCAAGCTTGGCTTTGATGGCATCGCCAGCGAATTTTTCATTATTAGCAATGAACAATGGCAACATCCCCTTTAACAGTCCATCTTCTATCGCCTTAGGGTCAGCATGATTAATCGCTCCTGCACGTGCTGCTTCGTAAGATGCGTACGTCACATTCGTCTTGGCATTGTACATGAGAGCATACTGCACACCTGTCATGCCAAGCAGCAATATTAAAGGCATGGCGATGAGTAATTCGGTTAAAGTTGCCCCTGTTTCATGATGCCATGTGAGAGAATGCCGCATAAGGACGCTCCTTTTTACAGATGAAAAATTACAGATAAAAAAATTGGTCTATTAAGGATTCATCAATCCTAGGGGTTTGGGTGGAAAATTCTAGAATCTCATGAGTGCCAGCAGGTGCCATGAATATCCGATTTGGCATGAGCTCATTCACCACTTGGGTGATTTTGCCCTCTTTATCCAGACAAATCAGGCGAATGCTAAATCTCATGCCAAAGGTATGCACCGAATGGCAAGGCGTGATAAGTAAGGCGGTATTGGCATTCAACGCCTTTTTGCCTAGCAACCCTACCAGTCGGTCAAAAAATCCATCCGCCCGATAAATCACAATATCACCAATAACTGTCGCTTGTGTCACTGCCACCATTGCCATCATGTCACCCAAAAGACTGTCTCATCATCACATAAACAGGAAATCCAATCACAATAAAGGTACAAGGAAAAATAAACGCCACCAAAGGAAATAAAAGCTTAACAGGTGCCTCCATCGCCAGTTTCTCCGCTCTCAAAAAACGCTGTATTCGCCTTTGTTCAGCCTGAGCTCTAAGGATAGGCCCTAGATTCATGCCCATTTTTTCGGCTTGTATGATGGATGATGTTAGGCTTTTGATGGACAAATCATCAATACGCTGTCCCATCTTACGAATGGCATCGCTGCGACTAATCCCTGTCTTGATATCTCTTAGCACCTTTTCAAGCTCTGCCTTAACCTCGCCATCTGGACCTTTTTGTACTGCTTGCTTAATGGCACTGTTAAGATTTAGACCAGATTCCACGCTTAGGGTAATCATGTCTAAAAAGAAAGGAATGTTCTTAGCAATGTGAGCATTTCTATCTTTCTTGGTTTGCTTTAACCACAAGTCAGGATAGATAAAGCCAAGCAGCGCTGCAAGCAGGCTAAGTTCGGCAGGCTGTTTTGCCACCCAGAGCATGAACAAAAATAAAAGCCCCAAAACCACCGCCCCAACAATCTTGCTGGCGATGATATGCTCAGGCTTAAACTGATATTCCACCCCAGCAAAGATAATCGCTTGCTCATATTTGTCAATTTGTGATTTGCCAAGCCATGGCATGAGGTAGAAAGACACCACATTAATCGGCAAGCTAAGCAGCCGATAGAATAAAGGAGGTCTGTCTAAGTACTCTCGCTCATCATCAGGTACACGCATGACAGCATAAATCAGATACCAAATCACAAATACCAAGGCGATAAAAAAGACACCAATGAGTACATAAATCATCATATCCATGCCACCACTCCAATACTGCTCATCTTATCTACACCTATACATCAATATTGACAATTTTACGAATAAAGACAACACCTAAAACTTCAAGAATGATAATCACCCCAAGTGCGATGTGCCCGATTTGTGTACTCCAAAGCTGGCTCATTGCCACAGGCTCCATTTTGGTCAATACCAACATCAAAATCACAGGCATGAGCCCCACCACCCACGCCTGCATCTTGCCCTGAGCGGTCAGTGCCTTAATCTTACCCTCTGCTTGCTCTATGCTTCTTAGGGTCTGAGCGATGTTATTTAGGGCATCAGACAGCTCACCGCCTGTTTGGATGGAGGTGCGTATGGTAGAGACAGTTAGGACGACTGAATTGTGTGGCATTCTTGTAGCAAAATTCTGCAAGGATTCATCCACACTTACCCCAAGTTTTTGCTCCCTGACCACAAGTCCTATCTCATCTGCTAAGGGGCTTGGAAACTCTTCGGCAATCAAGGCAAATGCCCCCACCAGACTATTGCCCGACTTTAATGAACCTGCCATCAAATCAATGGCATCAGGCAATTGCCTCTCAAACAATTGCAGACGACGTTTTTTTATGGTGTTTAGAACAAAAAAAGGCAGGTAGCACAAAGCTGTCATCATGGCAAGACTGATGACCACATTAACTTGCAACAAGAAGAGTGCCACGACAGTCGTCAACAAAAAAACGGTATAAGCTGCAAGGAGCTTCTTATAGCCACCTTTAATGTGGATATCATCAAGCTTTTGAATAATTTGATGTAGCCCGCCTTGGATGTTCGCCTGATTTTTTTGGCTTTGATAAGCCAAATTGGGCTTAGCAATTAAAAGATACATCACAAAAAAGAACAGGGATAACACAATCACCAAAATACCATAAACTAACACATCATCACCCCGTATCTTTTAGAATAGCTCGTTCAAACAAATCACATCACTCGCTAAAATAATCCGTTCTAAGTGTCATGCCACTGTCTATTAAGTCTTGATAAAAACTTGGAATGGCATCTTGGGGGCTAAAATAACCTTTGATGCGACCGTCCGTATCATAACCTGTCTTTTTATAAACAAATAAATCCTGCAACTGCACTGTGCCACCTTCTATGCCAGCAACTTCTGTAATATAAGTAATCTTACGAGAACCACAATTAAACCGTGTCTGCTGAACAATGATATCTATGGCGGACACGATTTGCTCTCTGATCGCAGTCAGAGGCAGATCCATGCCTGCCATTAAGATCATGGTTTCAAGACGGGACAGGGCGTCTCGTGGGGTATTGGCATGCAGTGTGGTCAATGAACCCTCGTGCCCTGTATTCATCGCTTGGAGCATGTCTAGTGCCTCAGCACCACGACACTCACCAACCACAATCCTATCAGGTCGCATCCTTAGTGAGTTTTTAACCAAATCACGAATGCTAATAAGTCCTTTTCCTTCGGCATTGCTGGGTCTAGATTCAAGTGAAATCAAATGATCGTGATTTAATTTTAATTCAGCAGCATCCTCAATGGTGATGACACGCTCTCCACTTGGGATGAAGTTTGACAGAACATTTAATAGCGTGGTTTTTCCTGAACCTGTTCCCCCTGAGATAATGACGTTCTTTTTGTGTTTGACGCAAACCTCCAAAAAATCCGCCATACTCTCTGATAAGCTCCCAAATTCTACCAATTCGCCAACATCAAGTCGCTTCTCAGGAAATTTACGAATGGTTATCGTGGGACCTTTGATGGCAAGGCGAGGTATTATGGCATTGACACGGGAACCATCCTTTAAGCGAGCATCAACCATCGGCGAGGATTCATCAATTCTTCTGCCAATGGGCGAGACGATACGCTCAATAATATCAAGCACCGCTTGATCACTACTAAATATCAAAGGGCTTTTTTGGATCCTGCCGTATTGTTC
>JBHCFR010000219.1:0-2993 GCA_041801945.1 Moraxella sp.
GCACTACGCAGACCTGATTTGACCGCATCTAATGCCCCTGCGATTTTGGGTATCATGCCGCCGCTGATGGTGCCATCGGCAATGAGATTGTCCACATCGGTCGGTGACAGACTGGTTAGGACATGACCCTCTTTGTCTAGCACTCCCTTGATGTTGGTCAGCAGCAAAAGACGCTCTGCGTTTAAAAACTCCGCCACACGGCTCGCCACCAAATCAGCATTAATATTATAAGTCTCGCCCCTCTCATCCACGCCCAAAGGGGCAATGACAGGGATAAAGTTACTGTGAATGAGCATCTCTATCACATCGGTGTTAATATGGGCAACTTCACCGACAAAACCCAAATCAATAGCACGGCCTTCCTTATCAGTCATGTGCAGCTTGGTTGCGGTGATAAGGTTCGCGTCTTTACCTGTCAAGCCGATCGCCTTACCTCCATGTCTGTTGATCAGATTCACGATGGACTTATTGACGCTACCGCCCAGCACCATTTCCACCACATCCATCGTGGCTTTATCCGTGACTCTCATGCCATCAATACGGTCAGATTCTCGCCCAAGCTCTGTCATCAGACTGTCCACCTGCGGCCCTCCACCATGCACCACCACAGGATGAATGCCGACGGTTTTTAGCAGGACAATATCTCGGGCGAAGGAGCTTTCTAGCACAGGGTTGGTCATGGCGTTGCCCCCATATTTGACGACGATGAGCTTATCTTTATAACGCTGAATATAAGGCAGTGCGGTGGTGATGACCTCACTGGTGTGTTTGGCCTCATCTAGTGTTAGAGATTTGTGCTGCATGGTTTTTCCTTATGATAGACTGTTAATCAATGGGTTCTTGTTAGTCAATGAGCTCTTATTTGAGTATGTTAGATTTTGGCAGCCATGTCATGTCCTTATACAGGGTGTGCAGGCTTGACATCATATCCTTTGGCACGCTTTTGCTGGGCGTGTAGAATATAGCCAGAGGGTTTTGGGCTTACCGTCTTAATTGGTGGCGTTCAGATGCTGCTTATTTTACCCCAGAGCTGCCAAAGCCGCCCGCACCCCGCTCACTGTCGCCACGAAACTCGCTCACCACTTCAAAGCTAGGACGCACCACAGGCACCACGACATACTGTGCCATACGCTCGGCAGGGTTTAGGGTAAAGTCAGTGTCACTTCGGTTCCACACTGATACCATGAGCTCCCCTTGATAAT
The DNA here is from genome assembly GCA_041801945.1 of Moraxella sp. GTDB lineage: Bacteria > Pseudomonadota > Gammaproteobacteria > Pseudomonadales > Moraxellaceae > Moraxella. The sequence goes on from JBHCFR010000219.1 coordinate 1,203, forward strand.
CGGCGTCTATGAGCCCCACCAGATTCCCAAGCACGATGCCATGCTTATGCCCAAGCCCAGAGCGTGGCAAAATAAGCCCTGCAAAATTGGCATCTTGGATATAAATCGCCATGCCAGTACCGATGAGCCGAGTCTCGCCTGCACGAATGGTCACAGGCTCATCAATGCACGCTCTTAAATCAATGCCTGCCGAACCATCTGTGGCTCGTGTCGGCAAGGGATAGCTCGGATCAGAGCCGATTTTTGGGTTTAAGATTTTGACTTGGACGCTGTTCATGAGATTGCCTTTAATGTGTGAATCAATGGCTAATTTTAAGGAGTTCGCCCAAAAAAAGCAATGCACAGACCCAAAAAGCCCCCAAAAAAGCTCATGGTCTTTTGCAAATTTTTAAAATTTCACAAAAAATGCTTGACGTAGCAGATTTTTGCTATATAATACGCACCACGTTTAGTAATCAGGGTCGTTAGCTCAGTTGGTAGAGCAGTTGACTTTTAATCAATTGGTCGCAGGTTCGAATCCTGCACGACCCACCATTCCCCAATAGCTCAGTCGGTAGAGCATCGGACTGTTAATCCGTGTGTCCCTGGTTCGAGCCCAGGTTGGGGAGCCATCTTTAAAACCCTTTTCTGTCATGGAAAAGGGTTTTGTTTTTGCTGTCATTCATGGATATGCCTAGAAGCTTGGTTGATATCCCCAGAGGCACCATCACACATTGTTGTGACTTGTGTTTTGGGGGTGTCTGCTTGGCAAGATGGCAGCTCTTGGCTTAGATTTTTGTACTCGTTAAAGTCAATCCGTGTCGTCTTTTTGATGGGCTGTTTTGCCATCAGATGATATTTATAAATCTTATCTTTGACCTGCTCATCTTCTCCATAAAATTGAGATAAGTACTCAGCTTTCACGGTATAATAATCGCCCTGTTCGTGATAATCAAACTTTTTTGAATTAAATCCATGAGACTCACTGTCACTCATGAACACATCTAACTCATGAAATCCATTTACTAAGATAAAGTTAGGGTTATCTACTTTTTCCAAGATTGGATTGCCCTGCCCATCAAAATGCTCATGAATAAAATCCAAAAGCTTATCATTCTGACTAAGATAATACCGCTCTCTCCCATCTGATGCTCCTCGTGTGTCGTGAGCGTAAATCTTGCCATCTTCTTTGGCAAGCCGATAGGTCATCTCATGGCTAAATCTGTCTCTTTGGGTGTCATGGCTGATGATGATATCGTTATGCCCTGCTGGTATTTCATTTTGCCACACATAGCCTTGCTCATAATGCCCCTGCCTCTCATCATTCTCATTCATGTTGGCAAAAAAGGTCAACGTCTCCACCTCGTAAGGAAGGCAGATTCTCCTTTCATCCTCTTTGCCGATGTAAACAGGGTGCTCGTTATTGATTTGTAATAGGAATTCGCCCTGCCCTTCAAAACGCACTTTTACCCCCTGATGAGACGCATCATGCCTGCTTAACGTGACAAATACCTGCGGTTTGTCCATCTGTATGTGCATTTTATCTTCTACCCGCTCATAACCGCCAAATGCCGCCATGCCTAGTGCATACACCATCACCCGCTGATTAGGCAGCAGGCAGAGCATCCCTCGATAAACATCCCAGTCATCGGCGTCCAAATGCTCCTCTTGCAGGCAGCCAATCAGCTCATCGTCACCAAACCCATTCCCTCTGTAATGAGCATTAGAATGAGCATCAGAATGAGTATCAGCATGCACACAAACACTCACCAGCATCATCAAACATAACAGCCATCGCATCAGTCAAACACC
>JBHCFR010000220.1:0-5343 GCA_041801945.1 Moraxella sp.
ACTTTTATGTTGCTAAATTTAATATTTTTTGTTTTTATAAAACTAGTATTATAAGTAATAAAAAATATTAAAAAAATAGGTAAAATACAAAATAAAAAATTATTAAACCTATCAATTTTATCAGGTTGATTTTGATAACAAAAAATCCATAAGAAAAATAACAAGTTCAACAAAATAAGAGATATGCAAAATCCAGAATGCACAAATTTTGATAAAAATAATATATCTCTTTCTTTACTTTTATTACAAAAAAATAAAGACAATAATTTTTTAATAACTGAAAATAACGAATTAAATCTATCACGTAATCTTAATAAAAAATTATCTACATCCTTAGATTTTGGCTTCAAACTAGGTATAGGTGTTGATTTTTTATCATCTTGATTGATTTTTTTTTATATCTTTCTCTAAATCATCTAATTCTAACAATAAACCATGGACAATAAATGGGGAAAAAACCCCACTCCCACCATTAGGGTAAGCAAAAAATATGTCATCAAAGCTGATATTGATGCATAAGAAAGACCAATAATCTCTGGAAATAAAAATAAATGATTTATACGTTTCAAATAGCCATAGGTATTTAGTCCACCAATTACAATAGCTATTATAGTAATAACGCCAATAATTTTAGTAAATAGCTCTAAATATTCAAGTATTTTTTTCTTGCTATTATCAGTGATCTTTCTTGACTGCCACTGATATTTAACTTCATATTTTGGTTTATTATTTTCCATTTTAATTTCTATTTATTCAATGATATAAAGTCCAAAACAGCAACCAATTCCCATCGGTCGCTGTTTTTATTTAACTTAGTATTTATCCACTAATCTTCTTATACTTCATCCGCTTAGGTGTGGCATCTGCCCCAAGTCGCTCTTTACGCCATTTTTCATATTCAGTATAGTTACCATCAAAAAATTCTGGCGTTTCATTTTCAAAGGACAAAATATGGGTACAAATACGGTCCAAGAACCAGCGGTCATGCGACACCACCATCACTGTGCCGGGGAAGACTTCTACCGTATCTTCTAGCGCACGCAAAGTTTCTACGTCCAAATCGTTTGACGGTTCATCAAGTAAAATCACGTTCGCCCCTTGTTTTAGGGTTTTGGCAAGTTGTAAGCGATTACGCTCACCACCTGATAGACTACCCACGCGTTTTTGTTGGTCTTGACCTTTAAAATTAAAGCGACCGATATAGGCACGGCTTGGCGTGGTGTACTCGCCCACAGTAATCATATCTAGCCCATCAGAGACTTCTTCCCAAACGGTTTTGTTATCGTCCAGCTCATCACGCACCTGACCGACATAGGCGACTTTGACGCTCTCGCCCACTTCTACTGTGCCTGTGTCGGGTTTGTCTTTGCCAGTAATCATGTTAAATAGCGTGGTTTTACCTGCACCATTTGGACCGACGATACCGACAATCGCCATCGGTGGCACGGTAAATGACAAGTTTTCGTATAATAATCTATCACCAAAAGATTTAGAGATGTTACTCACTTCAATGACTTTATTACCTAGGCGTGGTCCTGGTGGAATATAAATCTCGGCGGTTTCATTACGCTCTTGGAACTCTTTTGAGTTCATCTCTTCAAAACGTTCTAGGCGAGATTTAGATTTGGCTTGCTGACCTTTTTGATTTTTACGCACCCATTCCAGCTCTTGTTTTAAGGCTTTGGCAAAGGCTTCTTCTTGTTTTTGTTCTTGTTCTAGGCGTTTATTTTTTTTGCTCTAACCAGTCGGTGTAGTTGCCTTTATAAGGATAGCCATAGCCACGGTCAAGCTCCAAAATCCATTCAGCGACATTGTCCAGAAAATAGCGGTCGTGGGTAATGGCGACAATTGTGCCTGAATAGTCTTTTAAAAACCTTTCAAGCCATGCCACCGACTCTGCATCCAAATGGTTGGTCGGCTCGTCCAATAGTAGCATATCAGGCTTGGAGAGTAGCAGACGGCACAGGGCAACACGGCGTTTTTCACCGCCTGATAATTTAGACACATCAGCGTCCCAAGGGGGTAGGCGAAGTGCGTCTGCCGCTTTTTCTAGCTGAGTGTTAAGATTGTGAGCGTCCCACGCCTGAATGATGTCTTCCATCTTGCCTTGCTCGGCGGCAAGTTTGTCAAAGTCGGCATCAGGTTCGGCATATTCGGCGTAGATTTGGTTTAGGCGGTCAAGCGCATCTAGGGCTTCACGTACGCCATCTTCTACGTTACCCCGTACGTCTTTGTTTGGGTCAAGTTGGGGTTCTTGGGGCAGATAGCCAATTTTAATGCCTGTTTGTGCACGGGCTTCGCCATTAAAATCTTTGTCCACGCCTGCCATGATGCGTAATAGCGTTGATTTACCTGCACCATTTAAACCCAGTACGCCGATTTTGGCACCGGGGAAAAAGGATAAACTGATGTCTTTTAAGATTTCACGTTTTGGGGGAACAATTTTTGACACCTTGTTCATGGTGTAAATGTATTGAGCCATGGGTTTCCTGTTTGCTTTGATGAATTTAAAAGAAAGATGAGTTTAACTGGGTATTATCGCACGGTTTGGGATATGGGGCAATAAAAATCCACCCAAAACAGGTGGATTTTGATGTACAAGCCCATCAATTAAAAACAAATAAAGGTGTGGCAACTGCGACCAGCCCCGCCTTCTTGTCCGTAACCCTCCATCATGCTACGGCAGCCTGCTAGTGTTAAAACTGCAAAAACAACAGCGACGATTTTTAGTTTCATGGTAACTCCTTAGATGAAAAATAACGGTAATTATCGCATTATTTTATAAGCTCGGCAAGAAAAACCTTTAACCATCAACATAATGTACCCACAACCACATGCCGCCAAGTATTAAAATAGCCAGTCCCAAAACCACAAAAAATAAAACATACATTCCCACAAAGAACATCATGGCAGCATTATAGACTTTCCATTGCATGGGTGTGGCAGGTAGAGAATTTTCTTTTTTAAAAATATTAGGGATTTTTTCTTGCAAATTCCCCAAAAGCAGTCTAAAAAATAATTCTATCAATACATGAATAACAATGACCATAAAAATCAATGAAAGCCAAGATTTGTTAAAAATTTCTTGATAATCATTGAAAATATAAAATAGAGCCAATAATAATAACCAACAAAAAAACAATATGAATAGGAAGTTTATATTTATCCATGATTTTGCCCCCTTAAATTTTTGGCATGATAAACTTTGCCAAATAGGCACAAATTATCCCATGAACCAGTAAAAAATACACAAAACTCATTACCCACAATGTATTTATAAAATTATCAAATAGATTATCCTGTCCAAAAAATCTTAACATCGTATCCCCATTAAATAACAATAAATAAATGGTAGGTACAAAAACACCAATTAAAAATATTTTTAAATAATCTGTTTTGTTGGCGACATAGTCAACCAAATACCTGATTGCAATACCACTCAAAAACATGGGTACAAATGAGCCAAATCCTATAAGAACTAAAATGGTGATCATAAAATCATGTAAAAATAGCGATGATGTTTTTATTTGATTTGATATGAATGAAACCGACTGAACAAAACTTAAATTATTGTCAAAAGAAAAGATAAATAGATAGGAAATAATTGGTAATATCAATGATAGTATGCCTAAACTTCCACCTAATAGTAAGTAACTGATAATAACTTTTAATGTTGAATAATTTTTCATAATTTTCTTTATCATCATTTTGGTAAAATACATTTAGCAAGAATGACCGATGTCACACCGCCAATCATGAACAATCAAATAATAACAGCCATTCCATAATATCTTACACACCAAATCCCTTTACCAATGCCCGAACGCCCAATAGCAACAAAATCACGAGCACAATCTTCTTAAACATGGCTTGCGAAATCTTATCCCTAAAATAAAACCCCAAATACAAAAAAACCACCGACAGCACGCTCGCCACAGTGATGAGTATCCAGTCTGATTTTGGCAACGCGGTGAGCGACTGCCACAAAACAATGAGCTGAGCGATTTTACCGACAACATAGCACAGGTTACTGGCTTTGATAAGCTCCATTTTTGGGTCGTCGCAATGCTCGGTCGCAGAGAGCAGATACATGACCAGAAGAGGCGACATGGCATTGGTCGCACCGCCCAAAACACCTGCCACCATGCCGCTGATGATGAGGCTAGGTATGGTGTTGGGTAATTTAAAATTCTTACCTAGGGTTATCGCCACAAACTGCATGGCAACATAACCGACGATGAGCAGCCCCAAAGCGATGAGCAAATGATGGCTGGCAATGATAAAAACAAGCTTGGTGCCAAGATAACTGCCCACAAAACTGGTCAGCACCAAAAGCCAATAACGCCTTACATAATAAGCATTCCGCCCGCCCTCCAAAAAGACGACAAGATTAATAACAAGACAAGGTATGACCGTCAGCACCAAAACATGCGACATCGGGTACACGCTGGCAAGTGCTGTGGTGGCAATGAGTGTCACGCCAATGCCTGTAAGCCCATGAAAAATACTGGCAATGATGAACGTGAGTAAAATCATGCCAAACATGATGTCCATAAACCACCCAAAAGAACATAAAGGAATCTTTGTCAATATAGCAGATTTTGACATGGACGTGAAGTAGGTTTTGGAGCAGACAAACTACCCAAACACCCCTAAAACTTGTTATAATAGCACGTTTATCACAGTCACACAGTAGGACATCATGGATACCCAAACCATCAATCACGCCGCCATCTACCAAAAACTTGCCCAAGACCACGGTGTTGCCACCACGCAAGTTCAAGCCTTTGCTAGCCTGCTTGATGAAGGGGCAAGCGTCCCTTTCATCGCACGTTATCGCAAAGATAAGACAGGAGGGCTTGATGATGAGATGCTACGAGCACTTGAAAAAGCACTGACTCATGAGCGAGATTTGGAGGCTCGTCGCATGAAAGTGCTTGACCTACTTACCAATCAAAACGCCCTAACCGACGATCTTATGCTGCGTGTCAAAACGCCAAAAGCAAATTAGAGCTTGATGCCATCTATGAACCTTATCGCCCAAAACGTCGCACCTTATCTGCTAAGGCGACACTGGCAGGTCTTAGACCCATTGCCGAGCAGATTTTAGATGGCGAAACCCTGGATGCCGCCCTTGCTCATTACACCCCTGTTAGCACCGTGACGGATGACTTAGGCGAGAGCTTTGAGGTGGATTACAGCACAAAAGACCTACAACTTGCAGGGATACAAGCGATCATCCTTGACGAATGGGCGTTGAATTTGGATTTGTTTGATGCGGTCAGGGTCGGTTTTAATGCCACTGCCAGCATTCATGCTAAGCTTGTCGGTGAGGAGAAGCGA
>JBHCFR010000221.1:0-6562 GCA_041801945.1 Moraxella sp.
ATGCTGCCCAAAACCTTGGCAAAACTTCATCCCAAATATGGCACGCCTTATCTTGCCATCATTCTCATCGGTGGACTTGCCACACTTGCACCCTTGTTTGGGCGTAAAGCCTTGGTGTGGATTGTGGATGCAGGTGGCGTGGGGATTGTCGTGGCTTACACTTGCGTGGCGGCAGCATTTTTATACTTACGCTTTGCCGAACCCAACATGGTCAGACCATTTAGAGTCCCTGCTGGCAAAGCTGTTGGCATGATTACCCTCATCGTCAGTCTTGGCATGTTATGTCTGTACTTGCCCATGTCGCCCTCAGGGCTTGGTAAGGTAGAATGGGGGATTTTTGGGGCATGGACTCTCTTTGGGGTGGTGCTGTATCTGTATGCCACCAGTAAAAATCCGGGTAAGAGTAAGGCGTTCATGGATGAGGAGATTCGTGCCATCAAAGAGGCCAATCAGATTTGGCTCAAAGAAAATGGCATGCCAAGCCTCTCTATCAGCAAGCAATCTGGCGAACGTACCAGCTCGTCTTGATGAGTGTCACGTCATCAAGTCTCATCACTTTTGGCGTGACCGACCAAGCCATAAACCTTTTTCTAATGTTAAAAACACCCTTTACAAACCAGCAAAAATCTGTTTAAATAAACGTTGTTCTTTATGTAGAATTATAGTTCATTATACAGAACATACCCTATCATCCCATGGAACCAACAGGAGAAACCCCATGAGCTTCGCCTCTTTTAATTGGCAAGATGCCCTAAATTTAGATCGTCTTTTGACAGAAGATGAGCGTATGGTCTACGACACTGCCAGCCAGTTTTGCCAAAAAAGCCTCATGCCAAACATCATTGAAGCCAACCGCCATGAGCATTTTGACACCAACATCATGCGTCAAATGGGGGAGCTTGGGCTCTTGGGCATGACCATTGACGGCTATGGCTGTGCTGGCATGAGTCATGTCGCATACGGCTTGGTGGCTCGGGCGGTTGAGCGTGTGGATTCGGGCTATCGTTCTGCGATGAGTGTGCAATCTAGTTTGGTCATGCACCCCATCTACGCGTACGGCACCGATGAGCAAAAAGAAAAATACCTGCCCAAACTTGCCACAGGTGAATACATCGGCTGTTTTGGACTGACCGAGCCTGATGCTGGCTCTGATCCTGCTGGTATGAAAACGCGCGCCAAAAAGGTCGCTGGCGGCTATGAGTTGTCAGGCTCTAAAATGTGGATCACCAATTCTCCTGTGGCAGACGTGTTTGTCGTGTGGGCAAAAGACGATGACGGTGAGATTCGTGGCTTTATTCTAGATAAAGGCATGAAAGGATTATCCGCCCCCAAGATAGAAGGCAAGTTTTCACTGCGTGCCTCCATCACAGGCGAGATTGTCATGGATAAAGTCTTTGTCCCCGAAGAAAACGCCTTTCCTGACATTCGCGGTCTCAAGGGTCCTTTTGGCTGCCTAAATAAAGCCCGCTATGGCATCGCATGGGGTGCCATGGGAGCAGCAGAATTCTGTTTTGATGCGGCTCGTCGCTACACCTTAGAGCGTAAGCAATTTGACCGCCCTTTGGCAAATACTCAGCTGGTTCAGCTCAAACTTGCTGACATGCTGACTGAGATCAGTTTAGGGCTACACGCTGCCTTACAGGTGGGTCGCCTGATGGATGAAGATAAAGTCGCACCTCCCATGATCTCCCTCATCAAACGCAATAACTGCGGCAAAGCCCTAAACATCGCTCGTGTCGCTCGGGACATGCACGGTGGTAATGGCATTCATGATGAGTTTCATGTCATCCGCCACGTCATGAATCTAGAAGCGGTCAATACCTATGAAGGCACGCATGACATTCATGCCCTGATATTAGGGCGTGCCATCACTGATTTGCAAGCTTTTTCTTAAACACGCATGGGCTTGATAGGTTAATTCATCAAGCCCATCTCATCACACATCATGAACCCAAGGGATGATCATGGACACATCCACCCACTTCTCTCAGCAAGCTCAGACCACCACGAAAGCATTAGACGGCATTAAAGTGATTGACTTATCCAGAGTGCTGGCTGCACCCTCTGCCACACAGATTTTGGCAGATTTTGGGGCAGATGTCATCAAGATAGAACGTCCTGATGTCGGCGATGAGACACGCCACTGGAATCCACCCAATTTTACCGATGATACAGGTCAGACCCTAAGTGCCTATTTTGCCACCATCAATCGTGGTAAACGCTCGCTTGCCCTTGACATCACCACCGAGCACGGGCAGTCGGTCATTAAAGAGCTTATCAAAGATGCCGATGTGCTGGTGGAGAACTTTAAAGTCGGTAATCTTGCCAAATATGGACTGGACTATGACAGTCTAAGTGCCATCAATCCACGCTTGATTTATGCCTCTTTGACAGGTTTTGGGCAGACAGGGGTGGATGCTCATAAGGCAGGATATGATTATATCATTCAAGGGCTGTCAGGTCTCATGAGCATCACGGGCGAGCCCGATGGTCAGCCCCAAAAAGTCGGGGTCGCCGTGGTGGATTTGTTCTCAGGCTTACAGCTGACCGTTGGCATATTGACCGCCCTATACGCTCGCACGCACACTGGCATAGGACAAAGGGTGGATGTGGCACTCTTTGACTCATCGCTTGCCATGCTTGGCAACGTGGGCATGAACCACCTTGCCACAGGAGGCAGACCGCCTAGACTCGGCAACGCTCATGCCAGTATCGTCCCCTATCAAGTCTTTGGGGCGTCTGATGGGCATTTTATCGTGGCATGCGGCAATGATGGTCAATTCATCAAACTCTGTCAAGCCTTAGGGCAATCTTGGCATACCGATGAGCGATTTGCTGCCAATCCCAATCGTGTGACTCACCGAGACACGCTTGTGCCACTCATGCAGAGGGTATTTGACACACAAAGCCGCGCCTATTGGCTTGACCTATTAGACAAACAAGGCGTGCCTTGTGGCTCTATTAATGGCATTGATGAAGCACTAAATCTCCCTCAAACTCATGACAGACAAATGGTCGTCGGTTTTGATGGCAGTCCCATTAAGGTGCTTGGTAACCCCATCAAGCTGTCGGGCACGCCTGCTGTCTATACACGTCCACCCCCAAAGCTTGGACAGGACAATGATGAGATTCTAGCAGCGATGACGTTAAACAATCCACAACCATAATCACAATAAATCACAATTTAGATATAAAATAGCAACAAATAAAGCAACAATCGCCAACTTGTTTATTGACTAAAATTTGTTATACTAGACCGTACTGACATTAGGGCGTGCATTGTCTGATGTTTTAATGACCATCATCAATGCAGGCATGTCTATTTTTACCGTTCATCTTTTAAAATTTTAAATCAAAAACAAATGGGCTTTGAAGTGGCTTTTACCACCTTAGATTACGCTTGGCTTTCGTTCATGCTCTTGCCGATCATCGCAACGTTATTACCTCTCATCAAGCATGATCATTGGGTGTTTCGCATTTTTGATTTTCCCAGATTACAGATTGCCATCATCAGCCTCATCTGTCTGCCCATTAACATTGTGTTTGCCAATGCACATCATCCAGCGTTTTGGCTGTTAGCAGTGATTAATGTGCTGTGCTTGGTCTATCAAGCCAAACAAATCATCGCCTACACTCGCCTTAGCCGTCCTGAGGTACTGCTTCATCATGGCAGCGATGACGCTCGCACTGTCTCACTATTAACCTCTAATGTGCTGACCGAGAACCGACAGGCTCATCTTTTGCTTGACCAAATCCATCATTTACAGCCTGACATCGTGCTCACCTTAGAGAGTGATGAATGGTGGCAAGACAAACTGGACATCCTAGAACAAGAGGGCTATCACTACACCGTCAAAATCCCTTTGGATAATCTGTACGGCATGCACCTATACAGTCGCTTAGAGCTGGCAGACAGTGAAATTCGTCACTGGGTGACAGAGGATATCCCCTCGATTAAATCCAAACTAAAACTGCGTTCGGGCGAATGGGTTTATATTTACTGCTTACATCCCATGCCGCCTAGCCCCACTGAGGCTGCGACCGCCACCGACAGAGATGCCGAGCTGCTACTGGTTGGACGTGAGATTGAGTTCATGGATCAGCCTGTGTTGGTGTTTGGCGATCTTAATGATGTCGCATGGTCATCCACATCCAGACTGTTCCAAAAAATCAGTGGGCTCTTAGACCCTCGTAAAGGGCGTGGTTTTTTTAACACCTTTCATGCCAAATACCCTTTATTTCGCTGGCCTCTTGATCATATTTTTCACAGTCATGATTTTATGGTCAAAGACATTCAAATCCTGCCTGACGTGGGTTCTGACCACTTTCCTGTGTATGGCAAATTCCAATACCACCCAAGTGCCACCCTAATCCAAGAAGAGCCTAAGTCAGATAAAGACGATGATGAAGAAGCCTTAGATAAAATCGCCAAAAGCGACCCCAACAAAGAAGTGGTGGCAGAAAAATATTAGAGCGTACGCCACCTTATTCTCATTTTCAGATTGGCTTTATGCTCAAAAAACGACTATAATAATCGCTTTTTACCACTTGCCCCATGACCGATCGTTTATCTGTTCTGCCCATTTTATTTAACCCGCTCAACATGGATGAGCTTAGGGACAAAGACAGGATTCTCATTCATCAAATTGATGAGTGCCTCCCCCAAACTCAGTGTGGTCTTTGTGGCCATATTGATGGATGCCTGCCTTATGCTCATGGCATCGTGATGGCAGGCGAAGCTCATAATTTGTGCGTTCCGGGTGGTCAAAGCGTGACAGACGACATTCATGCCCTCTTGTGTGCCCATGGTCTTGTCCCCAAACAGCTTGCCGCCACCCCCAGCAAATGGCAAAATGACCCCGCCACAGACCGCCCCATGGAAGTTCGTGCCGTCATTGATGAGGACGATTGTATTGGCTGCACCAAATGCATTCCTGCCTGCCCTGTGGATGCCATCATCGGCACCGCCAAGCACATGCACACCGTCATCACTCATCTATGTACAGGCTGCGAGCTATGTCTTGCCCCCTGCCCTGTGGACTGCATTCGCCTAGAACCCCAGCCTCGAACACCAACACCCGACCAAAGAGCATCAGAACAAGCTCATCTGCGTCGCCGTTATCATCAGCACCTAAACCGCATCGCCCAAAGCATTGCTGATGGCACAAAACCTGTGGTCAATGCCGTAGAATCCACCATGACCAACGTGATGACAGACACTCAGGGGGGAGGCATTGACAAAGCGCTTGCCAAAAACACGATAGAGCTTGCCAAAGTTCGTACTCAGATTAAAAAGCTAGGCAAACAGCTGACCCAAAAACCTGACCCAAAACGCCAAAGAGAACTTGACAATCTGCACGCAAAATTGCGACAATTAGAGAAAACCACTTAGCCTTGCGACCATGACCGACATTCAGCTAGAAAACATTCATCATATGGAGCGTTTAACGCCTGATCAGCACAAACTCTTAGATCTTATCAGACGACTTGAAAGCTCCCATTTTATCTTCGCCACCGACCCCAAAGTCGCCACCAATCTTGCTAAGGCTCACCATGGCAGCCCAAGCGATAAACTCCTGTATCGTGCCAGCCTCATGGATCAGCAGGGCAAGCTACAAAAAGCCCTGCATAAGGGAGATTTTTTGGTCAAGAGTGTCGGCAGGGTCTATGCTGCTCTGTCATTTGCGCTTGGTTTTGTGGGGGTATTTGGACTGCTTAGCACTCATGTCATCAACTTTTTTTATGTACTGCTTGGGCTGCTTGGTTGGCATACCGTAGCCCTACTTTGGTGGCTGATACGGCTGGGTAGTACGAACGCTTATGTGGCTATTTATGGTCTGCTTGATAAGCTGCGTCCAAAATCTGTGATAGAGGCACAAGCTTTTGACATTCATTTAAAAGAATTTCAAAAAAATACTGTTTGGCAATTAGGCAGGGTCATTCATAAAGCATGGCTTTGTGGGCTGCTAGGTAGCGTGCTAGCACTCTTCGTGCTGTTTTTATTTAAAAGTTATGCCTTTGTGTGGGAGTCCACCCTGCTAACCCAAGAGCATTTCGCTCTTATCTTAACGTTCTTTGGCTTTATTCCCAGTTTGTTTGGTTTTGTGATGCCAAGCCAAATCAGCCTGTCTCGTGGCGATGTTCCCCCTGCTCGTCTTGCCATGCTGATGATGATGTCGGTTGTGATTTATGGCATGATACCTCGCCTGTGTGCTTATCTGCTGTGTCAGATAAAGGGGCGTGAGCAGTTTGTCATTGACACCCACCTTTATTATTATGAGCATCTCATCCGCACCTTTAATCACACCATCACAGATAAAGATGATTATGTCCCAAGCACGCCAAAGCACGCCAGAGTTACCCCTCTAAACAGAGCCGATCCCTATGACATGGCACCAAAAGTGGTGGCAACCTTAGAGCGGGCTTATGATGATGACCGATGGCACGAACCGCTGTATTCTATCAAAAATATGGGGGTGGTGGATGACAACCAAGAAATGATGGCACTCATTCAAACCGCGAATGCCTTAGGGGTGCAAATCGTATTGGGTGTGGATAGTCG
>JBHCFR010000222.1:0-3716 GCA_041801945.1 Moraxella sp.
GACTGAGGTATGCCCTCGCTCTTTATAAGGGCTGGACATCAGCGTGATAACCCCAAATGCACCCAAACTGGTCAAGGCATAGACCGCCATATACACGCTGATGATGCCAGTACTGCCCTTGCCCACTGATAATAGTGCGGTGAACACATAGCCCATATGAGCGATGGATGAATAAGCAAAGAGTCGTTTGAGGTTGGTTTGGCTGATGGCAAGCACGTTACCAAAAATCACCGATAAGACAATCATGACCATGAGTGCTAACTCAAAAGATGGCAACAACGGCACGGCACTGGTGGTAAAGAAGCGAATGGCAAGTGCCATCATCGCCACCTTACTCACACTAGATAAGAATGCCGAGACTGGTGCTGGCGCCCCTTCATAGACATCGGACACCCATGAATGAAACGGTGCAACGGACAGTTTAAAGGCGACCGCCACAAGCATCATCACAGCACCCACCACCAAAAGTGGCGATAGGTAGGTGCGATTCATTATGACCTCAAAGAGCTCACGAAACCCTAAAAGTCCAGTATCGGCAAAAATAAACGCCATGCCCATAAGCAAGGTGGCTGAGGCTACGGCAGATAAAATCAGGTATTTTAAGCCAGACTCTAACGAGCGAGAACGCAAAAACGTATAAGACAACATGCCATACATCGGCACGGACAAGAGCTCTAACGACATAAAAAATGACGCCAAATGCGTGGCAGATGTCATGAACATCGCTCCTAGTGTGGCGATGAGCGTGATGAGGTACAACTCGTCTTTGTTGTCTTTTAGGGTTTCAAAATACCCATAGGCAAGCGTACATGATCCCAATGCCGTAATCAGCACAATCGCCATGTTAAATTGAGCAAAGCCATCAATGACAAATAATGGGCTTGTGACGTAATTGACCGTCCACACGCCAAAAGACTGCAGGCCAAGCAGTAACAGTGCGAAATTTAGACCCATCACGCTCAGTGTTGCCGACCAAAAATGTGAGCGTTTTAAGGAAATGGCAACCATGACCACCAGTGCAGTGACTGCCACCACCACCATCGGAGCAAAAGATGATAATAAATCCATGAATGAATGTTGCATTAATGTTCTCCTGCTTGCTCAATACGGTGGGCAAAAGGTGCGGTCTCAGTCTCGTCATTTGTCTGACTTGGCATATCAGTATTCACACCCTGTTGATTGAGACGCTCTATCACGGAATCTGGCAAAGGTTTTTGTACAGGGCTCACGCCATGAGTGTATGATGAGGCAACAAAGCTCATCGCAGCATTTGAGACGTTCAGTACAGGCTGCGGATACAGCCCAAGCCACACCAGTCCTGTCGCCAAAGTCACCAATAAAGTAATTTCACGCTTACCTAAGTCTCTAAGTCTTGTGCCGTTTGCATTGGCAAGCTCTTGGGCGGTATTTTTGCCAAATAACACTTGATAAATGAGAATGAGTGAATACAAGCCGCCAAATACGAGGCTGACCGTAGCAAGCACAACGATGATGGGGTACTGTTTGAACGAACCTATCAAAATGAGAATCTCACCAATAAAGTTCCCCGTGCCTGGTATGCCAAGTAGTGCCGAACAAAAGAACATGAGTAGCGGAGCAAAATAGCGAAATTGACCCCATATGCCGCCCATCAGTCTCAAATCACGTGTATGCAGACGTTCGTACAGCTGCCCCGCCATGATAAACAGTCCTGCACTGCACAGACCATGAGCGAGCATTTGCACCATGAGACCCTGCAAAGACAGAAGATTGCCTGCATAGATGGCAAGTAGCACAAACCCCATGTGTGAAATGCTGGTGTACGCCAACAGACGCTTGATGTCAGTTTGGGCAAACGCCAAACACGCACCATAAAAAATGCCAATCGTTCCCAAAATAATGGCGATGGGTGCAAATTCAGCCGAGGCATTGGGAAATAGCGGTAAAACAAAACGCAACAGTCCAAATGCTGCTGTCTTAATCAAAATCCCTGCCAAATCCACCGAACCTGCGGTGGGTGCTTGGGCATGAGCATCAGGTAGCCAGCCATGCAAAGGAAATACGGGTAGCTTAACCGCAAATCCAATAAAGAAGCACAGCATGATGACATATTCCCATGACCCCAAATTCAAGCCCAACAAGTCATGATAAGCAAAACTTAACACGCCTGTCTGACTAAAATGGATAATGACCAGCATGAAAATGCCGAGCAGCATGATAAGCCCTGAGGCTTGGGTGTAAATAAAGAATTTCGTGGCGGCGTACTCTTTGGTTTTACCCCCTGTGGCGTTATGTCCCCACAAAGCAATCAAAAAGTAGATTGGGAGCAACATGAGTTCCCAAAAGAAAAAGAAGACAAACAAGTCAATTGCCAAAAATACGCCAATCACACCGCCCAATGACCACAAAAGGTTCAAATGGAAAAACCCCACACGGCGGGTAATCTCACCCCATGAACAACCGACTGCCATCACACCCAAAAATGCCGTCAAAGCCACCATGAGTAGAGACAAGCCGTCTAATGCCAAATGAAAGTTGATACCCCAAGATGAAATCCAAGGCACGACAAATTGTGCCGCCCAAGGCAGTGCGTTTTTGTCCACCACGCCATCGCTGACAACAAAGCTACCAAAATTCCCCTGTTGCCACAGCACCAAACTGACACCAAAGGTAGCAAGCATACCAATCAATGCTATCCAACGTGGCAATTTATCATCTACTTTTTCTATCAGCCAACACAAAAACCCTGCCACAAACGGAATGGCAATCAATGTCGGCAAAAGCCAATTTTGTTCTATCATCTTATACCACCATCATCATTGCCAACACCAAAATCACCGCCAGTCCCACACCAAAGCTGACCGCATGTGCACCTAGCCGCCCTGTTTGAGTTTTAACGAGCAGCCAATTGCCCACACTGGCTAGGCATGGCAAGACATTCCAAAGTCTATCCACAGGATCGGTTTTGATTATTTTGCAAATCATCAAAAACGGCTTGACAAACACAATGTCATACAAAGCATCAAAACCAAGCCCATGATAACACCAATAGGTGAATGCCCCACCCACGGAGGATTTGGTCCATTTACTGAGCAGCACCCCTTTATTCACCACGTATAAGAAATACGCCAACGCCAAGCCGAATGCGGTGATGCCAATGGCGATGATTTCAGCGGTGTGTTTGCCCTCTGTCAACGTGCTGCCCACGCTTGCAGGTAGGACATTTGCCAAAGGAGGATGAATAAGCGCACCAAGTCCCGTAGATAGCACCAGTAAGACCGCCAATGGCAAAGCATAGCTGATGCCTGACAATTTTTCGCCATGCGTTTTTTCTTGCCCAAAAAACACGAGATAAATGAGACGAAATGTATAAATGGAGGTTAAAAATGCACCAAACACACCCGCCCAAAACAAACTCATGTGCCCTGTGGCATAAGTCTCCCACAAAATGGCTTCTTTGGAATAAAAGCCAACCGTAACAAATGGCAAGGCAACCAAGGCACCGCCACCGACCACAAACGACCAAAAGACCAAGGGGATTTTTTTGCGTAAGCCACCCATCTTAAAGATGTTTTGTTCATGATGGGTGCTGATGATGACCGCCCCTGACGCAAGAAATAGCAGGGCTTTAAAAAAGGCATGTGTCATCAAATGAAAAATTGCCACTTGCCACGCACCCACACCAAGCGCGATGAACATATAACCAAGCTGACTCATGGTGGAATAAGCAAGTACAC
>JBHCFR010000223.1:0-7482 GCA_041801945.1 Moraxella sp.
AAATTTGAAGTTTAGAAATTTGAAGTTTAGAAATTTGAAGTTTAGAAATTTGAAGTTTAGAAATTTGAAGTTTAGAAATTTGAAGTTTAGAAATTTGGGGCTTACAAATTTGGAATTTAAGAGGCAAAAGACATGAGGGATGATAATACTGCCCTTCGCTACAAAAAAATTCGTGGCAAAAATAGAATCTTACGCAACATCGCACGTTGGGTGCAGCAAAACCGCCATTTGGATTTAGAACTTTTGCAAAGCACGCAGAGAGATTATGTCAAATTTTGGGTAAAACCATTTTCAAAATTAACCATGGGAGGCAGCGTCTATCCAGAGCCTGATGGGGTGATTAAAGAGGGATTGTTGTGCGGCTTATTGGAGATTTATCAGGCGTGGCAGGTTCAGTTAGAGACACTAAATCAGCCTTATTATTTAAAAATTTGGCTGTTTGAAAACCACCTCTCTTACTCACAAGTGGTCTGTGCCATTGGCGACTGCCTGCATTTTTATGACAACACCTTTAAAATCATTGACGACCCCAATCAAGTTGAGCTAACTTGGCTGATTGGCGACTTATCCGATGAGTTTAACGCATTAGATTGGCAATGTGGCATGGAGTTAAGATGGGTTGAGAGCACTTATTTGTCCATGTTCCATGAACAAAATAAACCAGAGTATCAGCAAGCCAAGAGATGGTTTGAGCAGGTAAAAACCAACGCTTTGGACGTCTA
Organism: Moraxella sp.; assembly: GCA_041801945.1. Lineage (GTDB taxonomy): Bacteria > Pseudomonadota > Gammaproteobacteria > Pseudomonadales > Moraxellaceae > Moraxella. Next base: position 723 of record JBHCFR010000223.1, read on the forward strand.
TTATCCTGATGACGCGGATGATGGAGAGTTTTATTATTTGATTGAGCAGGGCAGAGTGTGGATAGGCGGCTAGCGGTCATTGACTGCCCTCTTTGGGGCGGCTCTTTGGGCACTTTGGATGCCCAGTCCCACCCAATAACACAGCACATCGCTGTCATCTAAGGCAGATGAGGGGACTTGATAGTAGCTAAGTGCCACCTGTTTTTTGATGCCAGCCCGACGTGTCCAATAATAAAACCGATCGCAGCCTGCCTCTAAGAACCATGGGCGACTCTCATCATCAGCCTTAACATACAGGGTATCATCATCAATGATGGCGAACATCACGCCATGCCTAAACAGGCACTCCGCCCCAAACATTTGCCTAACACTAATGGGGGCAAATAAGGTCAATTGGTCTATGATAAAGGCACTAAATTCGCTGATTGGCTGCATGGCTGTTTTGGGTAATGTAAGCGGCGGACAGGGAGGGTCGTCATCAGAGCTATTATCATGCCAAGATGGATTTTTTGCAAGTTTTTTTGGGGGTCATTGCCCTGTTGTCAAACCTACTTTGTGTGCTATAATCATCTTGTTTTATTTTCACATTTCAAGGAAAGCCTATGTCCCTAACCAACCCCACCCTTGTCCTAAACTGCGGTTCATCCTCCATTAAATACGCCCTAATCAGTGAAGATGGCGACACTCGTATTGAGGGTCTTGCTGAGGCACTGGGTAACAGCGACGCTCGCATCAAACACAAAAACTTAGATGGCTCAAAAGTAGAAATCAACATTCCCAATTCGGGAGCACACGCCGAGGCACTACAAATCATCTTAGGTGAACTCATTGCTGAGCATAAGCCTGTGGCGGTCGGTCATCGTGTGGTGCACGGTGGCGATAAGTTTAAGGCGGCAACCGTCATCACCCCAGAAGCGTTAGAAACGATTAAAACATTAGCAACACTTGCCCCACTTCATAACCCTGCCAATGCAGCAGGCATCAAGGCAATCAGTGCGATGTATCCTGATTTGCCACAGGTGGCGATTTTTGATACTGCTTTCCATCAGTCCATCCCTGCTTACGCCTATCGCTATGCCATTCCAAAAGAACTCTACACCAAGCATCAGATTCGTCGCTACGGCTTTCATGGCTCATCACATGCCTATGTCTCAAACCGTGCCAGTGAACTGACCGCCAAAGACGGTGCACATGGTTGGTTGGTGGCTCATCTGGGCAATGGCTGCTCGGCGACCGCTGTCTATGAAGGCAAAAGCCTAGACACCAGCATGGGACTAACACCCCTAGAGGGTCTCATGATGGGTACTCGCTCAGGCGATGTAGATCCAAGCCTGCACATTCATCTTCATCGTACGCTCGGTCTGTCCATTGAAGAGATTGATACGTTACTGAACAAAAAGAGTGGTCTTTTGGGCGTGTCAGATGTCTCTAATGACATGAGGGCGGTAGAGCAAGCTGCCAAAGAGGGCAATGAAGATGCCACGCTTTCCCTACAACTGTTCGCCTATCGGGTCGCCAAATACCTAGCGAGTCTAAGTTGTGCCTTGCCAGTCTTGACGGGGATTGCCTTTACGGGTGGTGTGGGCGAGAACGCCGTGGAGATGCGTACCATGATTTTGTCACATCTGCGTCATTTTGGCATCAAGATGGATGAAGAGAAGAATGCCGAGCTGTCACGTGGCGAGGAGGGCAGCTTCCATGCTGATGGTTCAGCAGTGGAGCTGTGGGTCATCCCAACCGATGAAGAATACCAAATCATGAGCGAAACTCGTGCAGTACTGGGTTTGTGATTTTTAATAAAAAGTTGGGTAAATCGCCCAACTTTTTAGATTATTGTTAAACTTCAACCATGAATGATGTGGCATGACGCAGTTCAAGTCATCTTTAAAATCATTAAACACATCGTAAACAAGGAAAAAAATATGAAAACTCTATTGCTTGTCCCGACCACCAGTCAAATTGACATGAATGCCTTGTCACAACAGGTGGCAAATCTGGTGGGCGGTCAGATTCTTACCATTCCAAGCCATGATGAGTTCTGCACAGCGATTGGCGATAACAATCTTGATGATCTTTTAGAAAAAGTCATTGCCAAGCAAACCTCCCCCATCAACGTGGTGGTGGGCGTGCTTGCCGATGAAAAAACCCCTTATGCCAACGAGGTGAACAGCGAACTTGCCACAGGTCTTGATGCTGATGTCATCTTAGTGGGCGACAGCACCTCACGTCTGCCTGTTTTCGCGTCTGTATTTGGGGGAATGAAAGGCGAGAGAATTTGGGGTGTGATTGGCACAAGTGAGCTGTCTGGGGCGGTACAAGTGGTGGCACGCACGGATAAAGAAGGCCGCTTATCTGAGATTGATAACGGTGCTTTTGATAACTACAAAACCGCTGAACGCACCAAAAAACTCTCGCCTTATGCGTTTCGCAATCAAGTGGTTCGTCTTGCCCAAGACGCTAAAAAACGCATCGTGTTGCCAGAGGGCGATGAGCCACGCACCATTGAAGCGGCGGCGATTTGCCAAAGCCGTGGTATCGCTCAATGTGTACTGCTCGGCGACCCTGCCAAAATCCGTGCGGTCGCAGACGAGCGTGGCGTGACACTACCAGCTGATATTGAGATTATTGAACCTGCCACGGTGATTGATAAGTATGTCGCCCCAATGGTGGAGCGTCGTAAGGGTAAGCTTGATGAAGAAGGGGCGAGGGCTGCCCTACAAGATACGGTCTATCTTGGCACGATGATGCTGCAAGTGGGTGATGTGGATGGCTTGGTGTCAGGGGCGGTACACACCACTGCTGATACGATACGTCCAGCGTTCCAGCTGATTAAGACCGCCCCAGAGTACAGCTTGGTGTCTAGCGTGTTCTTCATGTTGCTGCCCGAACAAGTGGTGGTCTATGGTGACTGTGCGGTGAACCCCAACCCAACCTCAGAGCAGCTCGCGGAGATTGCCATTCAGTCAGCCCAGTCAGCTCAGGCGTTTGGCATAGATCCTAAGGTGGCACTGATCAGCTACTCCACCATGGACTCAGGCTCTGGTCCTGATGTGGACATGATCAAAGGGGCGTTAGAGATCATTCGTCAAAAGGCCCCAGAGCTCAAAGTGGACGGTCCACTGCAATTTGATGCGGCCTCTGTTCCCTCTGTCGGCAAACAAAAAGCCCCAAATTCAGCGGTAGCAGGGGAGGCAAACGTCTTTATCTTCCCTGATTTAAATACAGGCAACACCACTTATAAAGCCGTACAACGTACCGCAGGGGTCATCAGCGTAGGTCCCATGCTTCAAGGTCTAAACAAACCTGTCAATGATTTGTCTCGTGGCTGTCTCGTGGATGACATCGTCTATACCATTGCCCTAACCGCCATTCAAGCGGTGTGATGGTCTGCTGATATCACAAAAGCCCCAACATAATTTGGGGCTTTTTGCTTGCTAACCTAAAATCAGCATCAAAGCTCTGGGGCAACCGAAGAGGTGGCAAGTGCTTGGCACATGTCAAGTAAGCGATTGGCATAGCCGACTTCATTATCATACCATGCTAAGATTTTAAACTGCTCGCCTGCCTGCATGAGCTGACCACCATCGATGATAAGAGAGTGGCTATCACCAATAAAGTCTGATGACACCAGTGGCTCATCGGTGTAACCCATGATGCCATGCAGGGTGGTGTGGCTGGCTGTCTTTAACAGCTTTTGCACGTCATCAAGACAAGGCGTGTGGTTAAAGACAACCGTGACGTCAATACAAGCCACATTGATGGTGGGTACACGAATGGAGTAACCGCTTAATTTATCCTTTAAAAATGGCAATACTCGCACGCTGGCGTTGATACTGCTTGACGTGGTGGGAATGATGTTCTGACCTGAGGCACGAGCACGCCTTAGGTCGCGATGAGCCTGATCTAAGACATTCTGGTCGGCGGTCACTGCATGAATCTCGGTCATCATGACGCTTTGTATGCCAAAGGCGTGTTGGAGGGTGTGCAAAAGGGGTACGAGAGCTTGGGTGGTGCAAGACACACCAGAGATGATGGGCAGACCCTGATGCAGCGTGTCATCATTGACACCCATGACGATACTGGCATCCACCGTATCAAAGGGTGCAGCACCGATGATGACCTGCTTGGCACCTGATAGGCGATGTAGGTTCGCCTCATCGTAGGAGCGAAAATGCCCTGTGCATTCTAGGACGACATCAATGCCAAGTTCGCCCCAAGGCAGCGTCTGCGGGCGTGATTTTTGTAATAATAATATCTGACAAATCAGTGTATCTTGCCGATAAATCTGTAATACGGGCGTGTCGGTGGCGATGGCGATGGTGCTTGTTATGCCCAAATTCGCCAGTCGCCCATGGGTGCTGTCAAATTGTAATAAATGCAATAAGGTGTCAGGGTCTGCCACGTCATTGATGGCGACGATGTCAAGTTGGCTAAATTTGGCGGTATTGGACAGGTAGGCACGAACAAGCATACGCCCAATGCGTCCAAACCCATTAATGGCAAGGCGAAGTGTCATGGGGTATCCTGATTCATACGCATCGGTGCGTCAGGCTGATCATGAGCAATCGCCTTTGCTTTGTCTTGGCTTGTATTGCCAACACCCAAAAACGCCAATGCCAGTCTGACCACAGCATAGTAGCCATTGCCCTTACCGCTTTGATCGACGATGGGTTTGAGCTTGACACCCGCTTCAAATTCGCCTTGGGCATCTAGTTCATCATAAATGGCTTTAATATTGGTCAGCTCATCATCGCTGGGAGCAAAACGCAAGTAGTCTTCTTTGCCATCACGTTTGATGAGCTCGGTGATGTGGCTGATGATGGTAGATCTGGCAAGTCCACGTGCATGGGCAATCTCATCAAGGCTTAACCCCTCTTGAACCAAAGAGAGTGTCTCATCTAAGGTTTTGCCTGCCTGAGCCAGTGCTGAGGTGGAGGCACTCGCCAGATTGTTTGGAAGTTGGGCGGCTTGTATTTTCTGCTTATGAGCTTGTTCTGCCTTGACTTTTTGGATGAGTTTTTCTTGCTCGGCGATGAGCTTCTTATCCGTAATGCCATCGCAGGCGACGATGAAGTGTTTGTGAATGTCATGGAGTGCCTCATCATCTAGGGCATAAAACCGCTCTGCTTGTTCATCTGCGATGTCAAGCAGGCGATTATTGACATGGAACACCCATTCATCTAACAACAGACTGTTTTTGTTCATGCCTAAGAGTTTGAGCCCATCTAGTGAACGCAGGCGGGATAAAGCGACATAGCCTTGACCCATCTCAAAGGTGCGAGACAAATCTATCTCGGCAGCATCTAGGGTCATGCCTTGGCTTTTGTGAATGGTGATTGCCCAAGCTAGGGCAAGAGGTACTTGGCTATAACCTGCCAAAATTTCGCCTTGGTTGTCCTCGATGACCCACTCATCAGGCTCGGCATAGACATGGCGTCCGTCACTGAGTTTTACCATGGGGTATTTGGTAGTATCAGAAGTAGAATCGTCACTCATGTCGGCAGGTGAGAGGGCGATGAAGTCCACAATCTCACCCATGGTGCCATTAGAGACGCCAAGACTGGTGTTATTCTTGACGAACATGACACGTGCTCCGACTTTTAAGGTCAGTGTGGGGGTTGCCTTGACGTTTTTGCAGAGCATCTCTATCAGGGATTTCTCGCCATAGGTGGTGCATTCAAAGTGATGGCTCTCCCCCTCTAACAGAGCAAGTTGCTCTTGGTTGATGCTATCTACATTGGCATTATGAGTGTATAGACGAGTACATTGGTCGCCAATGTCGTTGTCACGTGTGCCAAGTAAAATATCCTTGGCAAGGGTGTCCACATCTTGATGGCGGATTTGATTGAGGATGTCATTTAAGCTCATGCCAAACCGTTCTCGCTCACCATGTCCTGCTTGACGGTATTGTTCTGATAAATAGCAAATTTAAAAATTGGCAGTCTTCCATGCTTTTGCCATAAAAGCAAATTTCTCTTTGTTGCTCTCGCCCTTAGAGCCGACAGGGGGTAGCTGGAAAAAATCCCCAGAGAAAATCACCTGCATCCCACCAAAAGCAGCATTATCAAGGCGGATTTTTCGCAGAATCTCATCTAATAAATCCACCTGCTTGGCATGAAGCATGGAAATCTCATCCACAATCAGTACTTTGGCGTTTTTTAGGCGATCAACCACGTTTTGGCGAGATTTTAGGCGTTTAAAATCCTCATCGGTAAAGCTGTCTTTGATGCCCATGCCTGACCATGCATGTATCGTCATGCCATTCATGTGCGTCGAGGCAATGCCCGTACTTGCGGTAATGGCGACCGACACACCACGCACTCGTAAATAATGAATGTATTGGTTTAGGACGTAGGTTTTACCTGCACCTGCTTGCCCTGTCAAAAAGACATTCTGTCCTGTTTTTAAGATGTTAAGTGCGGTGGTTTGTTTCATCGGTCATTCATTATCTAAAAAATTTTTGGATAAAGTCATTATAATAAAAGCGATAGCATATCATATTTTGACCAAATAAAGTAAGAAAAAAGTGACAAGAGCGATACCTGTCCACGAGGTCTTTGCCAAACGCTTGCCCTAGCAACACCTCGCATGAATTCAAGGTTTTTAAGAATGACTTAAAAATGATAATTATTCATAATTGCAAGCTGTTAATGATAATGATACACACCCACCGAACCTCAAAACACCCAACAATCCCTGCTCAATTGTCTCAAATGTGGACAAATGACTTCTTAGCCATCTCTTAATCGTTGCCCAAGTA
>JBHCFR010000224.1:0-3737 GCA_041801945.1 Moraxella sp.
ACGCACGTCTCCACCATGAGCGATCATGATTTTTTTCATAACGAAAAAGCCGTCACCGTAGACAAAGCCACCACTGCCCACATTGTCTTTACCGACAAAAATGGCAACAGCAAAGAGTTGCGTAAACCTCTGCCATTACTTGCTGGTGAAATCCTAGATGCCACGGTGCTGAGCAAGAAAGCACTGGTGAAATTTTTAGATGAGCAAGTCCAAGACGCCAAAGACAAAGGCGTACTGTACAGCCTACACATGAAAGCCACGATGATGAAAGTCTCTGACCCCATCATCTTTGGTCATGCGGTCAAATCCTTCTTCAAGCCTGTTTTTGATCAATATGGTGCAGAGCTAGAAGCGGCAGGTGTGAACGTCAATAATGGTTTTGGCGATTTACTGTCTAAGCTGGATAATCTTGACCCCACCGTTAAGGCTGATGTTGAGAAGCTCATTGCCCAGACTTACGAGAACAACCCTGACGTGGCGATGGTGGACAGCGATAAAGGCATTACCAACCTGCATGTGCCTAGTGACATCATCATTGATGCGTCTATCCCTGCCATGGTGCGTTCATCAGGACAGATGTGGAACAAAGATGGCAAACTTCAAGACACCAAAATCATCATTCCTGACAGCACTTACGCCCCTCTTTATGAGGCGGTGGTGGAGTTTTGTAAAGAGCATGGTGCTTTTGACCCCACCACGATGGGTACTGTGCCAAACGTTGGCTTGATGGCTCAAAAAGCCGAAGAGTATGGTTCACATGATAAGACGTTTGAGATTGAAGCTGACGGTGTGGTAGAGGTAAAAGACGAAGACGGCAATGTTTTACTGTCTCATGACGTGGAAGCGGGCGATATTTGGCGTGCATGTCAAACCAAAGATGCACCCATCAAAGACTGGGTACAGCTTGCCGTCAATCGTGCCAGACTCTCAGACACACCTGCGGTGTTTTGGCTTAATGAAAAAAGAGCTCACAGTGCCAAGGTCATCAAAAAAGTGAATGCCTATCTTGATGAGCTTGACACCGAAGGCTTGGATATTCGTATCCTACCTCTTGCTGCTGCTGCCAAATTCACCTTGGAGCGTTTGGTGGAAGGCAAAGACACCATCAGCGTGACGGGCAATGTCATGCGTGATTACCTAACCGACCTTTTCCCCATCATGGAGCTCGGCACATCCGCCAAAATGCTCTCCATCGTCCCACTCATGAGTGGTGGGGGCATGTTTGAAACAGGTGCAGGTGGTTCTGCCCCCAAACATGTTCAGCAGTTTAACCAAGAGAACTATCTGCGTTGGGACAGTTTGGGCGAATTTTTGGCGTTGGCGGTATCTCTTGAACACCTCTCTCAAAAAACCAACAATCAAAGAGCTCAAATTCTAGCCGACACCCTAGATAAAGCCACCGAAGAGTTGCTCATGAACGACAAATCGCCACAACGCAAGTTGGGCTCTCTTGACAACCGTGGCAGTCATTATTATTTGGCTAAATACTGGGCGGATGCTCTGGCTAATCAAAGCGATGATAAAGCCCTAGCCGATGAATTTGCCCCGATTGCCAAAGCCCTAAACGACAATGAAGACAAAATCGTGGCAGAACTCAACGACGTACAAGGGCAAGCAGTAGAAACTGAGGGTTACTATTTCGCCAATCGTGAACTCTTAGATAAAGCCATGCGTCCTAGTGCAACTTTTAACGAGATTATCGCCAAATTGGGCTAAACACTCCTCTTTATTAAGTTATCTCTTAAAAATGCTGTCCTTGGGGCGGCATTTTTATTCATGAAATCAGATGAGCGATTGTTTGACGCTCCATTTTCTAAATGTCATTAAAAACATTTGCCCAACCTAATAAAATTCATTATACTTAACCCCTTTATTTCTTTATTCTTATTTTTACTCATGAATCACACGACTGTTATTATCATCATCACGGTCATTATTAGTCTGATGGCTTGGCAAAATAAGCCTTTTTTTGCACGACTGATTTTTGACCCCATCACCATCACACGCACCAAACAATATGATCGTTTTTTGACCAGTGGTTTTATTCATGCTGATGCCATGCATTTGCTCTTTAACATGATTACCTTGTATTTCTTTGGGCGGACGATGGAGCGATTTTACATCCATGAATTAGGCTCGTTAGGCTTTGTTGGATTTTATACGCTTGCCATCATTGTTTCTAGCATTCCTGACTATGTACGTCATAAGAACAATCCCAGGTTTTTAAGCCTCGGCGCCTCAGGTGGTGTGTCTGCCGTCTTATTCGCCTTCATCTTAATCGCACCATGGCAAATCATCTATCTGTTTTTCATCCCCATTCCTGCCATTGTCTTTGCTGTCGGTTACGTGGCTTATAGCATATGGGCAGACAGACGCGGCACAGGTCGGATCAATCATTTGGCACATTTATCTGGTGCCGCTTTTGGCGTCATTGCCACCATCCTCATCAAACCTGCGATCATCTTGCATTTCATCAATGCGTTATTACGTCCCAGTTTTTAACTCAAACCCAAACGCCCAATATGATTTGACTTAACCAATAACACCCTAAAACCCCAACCACTCTACAAAAAACGCACATTAAAAAAACGCACTTTGAACAGTGCGTTTTTTGTCCCAAATCACAAGTAAGTGCATCAAAGCTTAGCAATCAGCTCAGGAACAGCCACTTGATAATCCGCCTCCAAGAAGTAATCCGCTACTGATGCGATCGGTGCCTCTGGATCTGTGTTAATGGCAACAATGGTTTTAGAATCTTTCATGCCTGCCAGATGTTGAATCGCCCCAGAAATACCCACGGCAATGTATAAATTGGGTGCAACAATCTTACCTGTTTGACCTACTTGTAAGTCATTAGGAACAAAGCCAGCATCTACCGCTGCACGGCTTGCTCCCATGGCAGCACCGAGTTTATCCGCCAAAGGCTCAATGTATTTAGTGAAGTTCTCGCCACTGGCCAAGGCACGACCTCCTGACACAACGATATTGGCAGAAGTAAGCTCTGGACGGTCAGATTTAGCAAGTTCCTCTCCTACGAAGTTGGACTTACCGCTATCGCCACCCACCGAAATGCTCTCTACACTCGCACTACCGCCTGTGCTTGCTGCTGCATCAAAGGCTGTACCACGCACACTAAGTACAATTTTGTCTTCTGTGGATTGGACGGTTGCGATGGCATTGCCCGCATAGATGGGACGCTCAAAGGTGTTTTTGTCAAGGACAGCGGTAATGTCTGACACCATGCTCACATCCAACAGTGCCGCCACGCGTGGCAAAAAGTTTTTGCCTGTGGTGGTGGCAGGTGCGATGATGTGGCTATAACTGCCAGCAAGCTCTGCCACCAAGGGGGCAATGTTTTCAGCAAGCTGATGTTCAAAGGCAGCGTTATCAGCGAGCAACACCTTACTGACGCCTGACACTGCCGCAGCACTCTCTGCCACTGCCGCAGCACCTGACCCTGCCACAAGTACATGAATATCACCATCAATCTGACTGGCGGCAGTAATGGTGGCTAAGGTTGCTGACTTTAATTCTTTGTTGTCATGTTCTGCATAAACTAATACGGTCATGGTTGTATCCTTAATGTATCTTAAATGATCTTAATGATTGTCAAATGCTGATTAATAAAGGGTGGTATTCATCGTTATTTTTGATGGATCATGAACCCTCTTCACGCACTCAGATTAGATTACTTTTTAGATTACTTTCGCTTCATTTCGCAGCTTATCAATAAGCTC
>JBHCFR010000225.1:0-8169 GCA_041801945.1 Moraxella sp.
AGCACGAATGGCTTTGTGTAGCAGCATGACAGGTTCGGGGCAGATGAGCCCCGTGGTGTCTAGATGATGAATGGCTGGGGTGTCGCTGATGGGCTCTGGCGTGGTGTTCATGACAATGAGTGCCCCTCAAAATCATCTAAAATGCGTCTTTCGTCCGCTGTCCACGCTTGCTTGTTGCCGTCTTGATCCGTGCGAACGATGGTGGAAGTACCATTGGCAACGATGGCATCTTGGGCGGTAGTATAATATTCATACACCATGCTAAGGCTGGTGTTGCCGATTTTGCTGCATTTCACACCGATGAGCAGCGTATCAGGATAATGTACAGGACGTAGATAATTACAAGAAGAACCTGCCAAGATGGTCAAGGTTTCATCTTTAAACATCGCCAATGTGTGTAAATAGCTGATGCGTGCAGACTCAGCATAGCGATAATAAGCAACGTTATTGACGTGATTAAACGCATCCATTTCACCCCATGACACAGGCTGAACGTGGACAACAGGATACTCACGTAAGGCGACAGGGCGGTCATCGCCTGTTAGGACGGCAGTAAAAGGGGTGGTCATGGGAACTCCTTATCAATAAAAAACGTAAAACACGTATGCCATTCTCAGTTTAACCTCATCATCGATGGATGTCACTTTTATTTTAAAACGAGATTATTTTAAAACGAGATGGACGCACTTGCTCTTATAAAACCAATGACTCATGCAAGCTAATGGCCTGCTCATCTGCGATTATTTTAACATCTCTACACTGCTTAGCCCTTTATTTTTTGGGCTATTGGCAAGCAGATCATACACCCAAAGCAGAGCATCATGGGTGGTGTGTAAGGCGGCAGGTTGCCCGACTTGGTCTGTGTTGGCGGCGTCATCTTGACGGCTTTGCCCATCGGTGTTTTGGGCTTGGGCTGATTGTTGTCTTAGGCTCTCTGCATCAATCTTGCCACCATGGAGCGTGATGTGGCTTTCAAGTTGGGCACGCACTTCTTGCAGATAACCGGTCATGAGCTCTCTGTCACGCACATTTGCCGAACTGATGGCAAGTGATAACATCATGCTGGCATCGTGCAGCAGAATGTCACCACGGCTTAGAGGGGCGTTTGGCAAGTTATTGGTTTGGCTATGACGTAAGAACGCCTGTAATTCACGCATTTTAATGATGTGTGATTGCCATGCGTCAGGCTGAGTTTTTAGGGTGTTTAGATAGGCGATGTCCGCCTTAATGCTGCGACTAAGCGCGGATTTGACCGGAGGGGCAATGCCTGTCATTCGCTCCAACTGATAATCAATGGCTGCTAAGGCGGTTAAGGTCTCATCATAATCCCCCCTCTCAAAGAGCCTCTTGGTCATGGCAAGTTCAATTTTTAAAAATTCGGCATCTCTGCTGGTTTCTGTCTGTTCGGTTTTTGGGTGATGATGGGTGGGTGTGATGGCAAATAGACGGTCGTCAATGTCATTAAGGCGAGAGTCCACAGCGTCCATCTTGACAAGGCGAGAGTCCACTTCATTGACCACAGAGACAAAGGACAAATACAGCCAAACCAGCCCCCCCGCCAGCAGTATGATGACAAGCCATTGTAGTCGCATGAGTACCACTCGTGCCTTCTCGGCTTGTTTTTTGAGCTCTTCTTTTTCCTCTTGTTTGGCATGAGCGAAGGCGGCATCTACTTTTTCTAGATCGGCTTTCATGGCTTCTACATTGGGCTTATTAGATTGGGGGGGATGAGACATGGTCATGAATGTAAGTGCTGATTGAGGTTAAAAGCGGCACCACCTAGGTGGCTGCAAGTTGGGGTGTGTTTTGCCAAGAGAGTCTTTATGGTGCTACTTAGGGTCTCTTGGGTTAAATCGGTCACTATGTGAACACGACTGTTTGGATAATGTGCGGCGGTCAATGCCCCCAAACGCTTGCCTAGGGTTAAATATATCATATTTTGGGGTAAAAACCCATGATTTGGGGGGGTGTCGTACGACGGTTGTGCTACCCCTGCTAGAGCATCCAAGCTGTCTGGCTCATCAGAGGGCAGAGCCTCTGCCCATGCGTCGTACACACTCTGCCACGCTTGCAGACTCATCTGACTGGTGATGAGTACGAAGATAACGGCATCATGGGTGTGATTGGGCTTGGGGGTATGAGCGTGGTCATCTAGCAGACGAGCAAAATCCTCAACCAAATGAGGCGGCACACACCGCTCATAAAAAGTGATGGCACGTACATACGCACCACGAGAGGTGAGCTCATCAAAGAGCAGTCGGCGACCACCGACGCCACGCCAGATGAGCACATCATCATGAGCCCCCAAACGAGCAATGGATGGCATGGCAAGTATGCCTTCATTACTCATCTCACATCCTGCCTCTTGGGGGGTGAGCACTCTAAACCCAAAGTCTCTTAGGATTTGTGCTGTTGGATGGCCAATGGCGATGACGGTTAGGGTGTCATGATGGGGTAAATCATGGGCGTGATATACATGATGTTTTTTTAAAAAATCCATCGCACAAGAAGCCGCCTCCACACTGACCACAATGAGCGTGGCAAATCTGCCTTTGATAAAATCTGCCAAGTCTTGTGACTCTGCTGGATGTAACTCATCAAAGCGATGAATGCTGAGCAAGGGCAGGTGAACCGTGGCAATGGGTAAATGAATGCCATGTTTGTGTGTAGGGCGGGTGTTAATGAACAAGGACATCATATTTAAGAGGGTGTGCCATCTTGGTACAGTGCCTGTAAAATCTTATCAGCACCTTGATTTAGAAGATGTTTGGCGATCATCTCGCCAAGCGTGCGAGCCTGTGTGTAGGCAACGGATGGGTCATCGCTCATCAACGTGACGTCATCCTTAGCAATCAGCAGGGTGCTGCCATCTGTGGTTCCGACACGCCCTTCTAGGTGGAGGGTGTTACCCTCTAGTGTGGCAAAGCCAGCGATGGGCACCTGACAGCCACCTTCTAAGGCTCGGTTCATGGCACGCTCGGCAGTCACGCATAAAGCGGTGTCATCGTCATGCAGAGGGCGAATCAGCTCTAACACTCTTGTATCATCACAGCGGCACTCAATGGCAAGCACCCCTTGACCGACCGCAGGCAGACAGGCAGCCGTATCTAATTCATGGCGAATGCGTGATTGTAGCCCAAGCCGCTGCAATCCACTGGTCGCCAAAATGATGGCATCATAGTCGCCATCATCGAGTTTAGATAGGCGTGTACCGACATTGCCACGCAGAGACTTGACGATAAGATCGGGGCGAGCGGTTTTTAGTTGACATTCACGGCGTAGGCTTGAGGTGCCAACAATCGCCCCTGCTGGCAGCTGGTCTAGTCGCTCATAGGTGTTAGAAACAAAGGCATCGGTGGGGGCATGGCGAGACAGATAGGCACCGATGATCAGTCCATGGGGGGGTATCATGGGAACGTCTTTTAAAGAATGCACAGCGATGTCCGCCTGCTTATCAAACAAGGCGGTTTCTAACTCTTTGACAAACAAGCCCTTGCCACCAATCTTGGCAAGGGGAGTATCTAAGATTTTATCGCCACGTGTGGTCATCTCTAAAAGATGAATGGTCAGATTAGGATGGTGTTTTTGTAGCTGATCTTTAACAAAATGGGCTTGCCACAGGGCAAGCGGACTCTGACGGGTGGCGATGGTTAGGGTGTTCATGGTCGGCATCATATCATAATAACGCGTCTATTTAACCACATTTGACCAAAAATGCCAAATAAAATTGACATTTTTGGTCATCGCTCATGCAGGAATGATGGAGGGATGTCTGACCATCATCTGCCGGAGTTGGCCGTCATTAGATGCCGTAGATTTTATCGCGAAGCGAAGGTAGGTGGCGACGTGAGACAGAGAGTCTCTCAGGTATCCCGCGAAAACGCACTTGGTATTGACCATTGTCCACCGATTCTAATAAATCTAAGTATTCTAAATTAACCAAGGCATTACGGTGAATGCGGAACATGATGTCCTCAAACTCCACTTCCAAGTCTTTTAGAGTTTCGTCAATGAGTACCACGCCATTTTTATGACGAACTTTCACATATTTTTGGTCGGCACTAAAATAGTATACGTCGTTTAGTGAAATGAGTTCCACCCCACGATGGGTGCGAGCAGCGATGTGCTGACGCGTGCGACTGCGCTTGCCATTTTGTTCATTGAGCATGGCTTTTTGGGCAGCGTTGATACGGCAGCACTTTTGTAGGGCTTTTTGGATGTCATGCTCTTGAACAGGCATGGGTAGATAGTCGTTGGCACCTGATTTTAGAACATTTAATATCAGTGTGGCATCATCGGCTCCGACATAAATGATGGCAGGAGGATTATTCAAGTCCTGAGACAGCTTTTGAGAGAACTCATCAAGCTGCGAGGGATAGGCATTCATGAACACCACCTCAGGATGGTGCTGCAAGATCATTTTGTAGGCCTCATCAAGATGAGAGGTCTGCCCCATTACTTCGTGTCCCAGCGATTGTAGTGCAGGGGTTAAGTGTTTGTTTAGAATGGGTTCATGTTCGCAGATGAGTGCATGCATGGTAATCTCCTTATTTGGATATGAAACGTAATCAATATTTGGTTATATTTTAACCAAAAACATGCTTAAATAAAGTTACATAAAGTTACAAACTGCTTAACTTTGTCGTAAAAAAAGAGACAAAATGCTAAAATTTAATGACAAATTGCTCAATTTTTATCAAATCAGGCATGAATATTGCATGTTTTAGGAGTATTATACCAATTGTCTAGAAAAAATCAACGCCCATCTTAAAAAATCTTAAAAAAATATTGCTTTATTATTTCTGCTGATGAATTTATTATTTTTTCTTTTTATTTAAAACAGATTGAAGACGTGCTAACAGGTTCTTTGAGCCGATGACGAGCTTATAAGAGTCCTGCTAAAATTTGCTTGTACTCTTTATCATTCATTGTTAAGATACGCTCAATTCATCCAGATAAGGCAGAGATCATGACTTCTACCCAAAGTGCCCAAATGTGGGGCGGACGTTTTAGTGAAGCCACCGACAGTTTTGTGGCAGAATTTACCGCTTCGGTCAATTTTGACAAACGCATGGCAAAACAAGACATTCAAGGTTCTATCGCCCACGCTACCATGCTCGGGCATTGTGGGATTATCACAGCCGATGAAAGCGATATTATCGTGAATGGCTTAAAACAAGTACAAGCGGAGATTGATGCTGGCACTTTTGTTTGGTCGGTGGCACTAGAAGACGTGCACATGAATGTGGAGAGCCGTCTGACCGCCATTGTGGGTGATGTCGGCAAAAAGTTGCACACGGGACGCAGCCGTAACGACCAAGTGGCGACTGATATTCGCCTGTGGCTGCGAGATGAGTCCGATAATATTTTGGCACTTTTAAAACGCTTGCAGGCAGGCTTACTGGATTTGGCGGATAAACACACCAACACCATCATGCCTGGCTTTACCCATCTACAAACTGCTCAGCCTGTCAGCTTTGCTCATCATGTGATGGCGTGGTTTGAGATGTAAAGCCGTGATTATGACAGAATGGTGGACACTCGTCGCCGTATCAACCAAATGCCCCTAGGCAGTGCCGCCCTTGCTGGCACGACTTATCCGATTGACCGTACGATGACCGCTCGTCTTTTGGGGTTTGATGGGATTTGTGGCAATTCACTGGATGCAGTATCTGACCGTGATTTTGCCATTGAATTTACCGCCAATGCGTCCATTTTGATGATGCATTTATCACGCATGAGCGAAGAGCTGATTTTGTGGATGAGTGCCCAGTTTGGCTTTGTGCATATTCCTGACCGTTTTTGTACAGGCAGCTCCATCATGCCACAAAAGAAAAATCCCGATGTGCCAGAGCTTGTTCGGGGTAAGGCGGCACGGGTGTTTGGGCAACTGACGACCTTGCTTGCACTCATGAAAAATCAGCCGCTTGCCTATAATAAAGACAACCAAGAAGACAAAGAGCCGCTGTTTGACTGCGTGGATATGCTGACAGGCAGCCTGCTTGCCTTTGCTGATATGCTGCCTAATATCGTGCCAAATAGCGACAATATGCGTGCTGCCACCATGAAAGGCTATGCCACAGCGACCGATTTGGCGGATTATTTGGTCAAAAAAGGCTTGCCGTTTCGTGATGCACATGAAGTGGTGGGTAAAGCGGTGGCACTGGGTGTATCTAAGGGCGTGGATTTATCAGAATTAAGCTTAGAAGAATTACAAAGTTTTAGCACGCTTATCGGTGATGATGTCTTTGCCTGCTTGACATTGGAGGGCTCGCTAAACGCCCGAGATCATATCGGTGGCACAGCGCCCAATCAAGTCAAAGCTGCGATTGCTCGGGGACGGGCAAGACTGCTTTAATAATTGCTCTTTTAACTCTGCCAAACTCACCCCTGCCTTTTTGGGGTGGGGTGGTGTTTTATCATGGGTTTAGATATGATGGATTTAGATAAAGTGCTTACATGAAAAGCACATAACCCTTTATATTACGCCCTAAACGAGTTTAGGGCGTAATATAAAGATAAAGACAGATACAAAAGCTTGGCTTAGGCTTTATTTCTTAATAACAACGCCCTACCAGCAAATTCATCGCCAGATAATTCTAGGGCAAAGCGCTCGGTGTCGGCACTACGCACTTTATCGCAAATGTCTTGTGCTTGCAGTTCATCTGCTCCTAGTACTTTGATGGTTTCATTACCCATCAAAACGGCGGTTTCAAAGGTTTCACGAATCACAAAATCCGCATCGTGTTTGATAAGCTGCAAAGCGTGTTCACGGTCAAAGGCACGCACCATCACTTTGGCGGTGGGACAATGATGTTTGATATTCTCTACAATGCGTGTGGCGGCGTTTTTATCATTGATACACACCAAGATGCATTCAGCATTGTACGCCCCTGCCGCGTGTAGCACATCATCACGAGAACCATCGCCATAATACACCTTAAAACCATATTTTGACGCTTCACGGACGACATCGGCATCATTGTCAATGATAGAAATTGTTGCCCCATAGGCAATCGGGGCTTGGCTGGCAATTTGACCAACACGACCAAAGCCGATGATGAGCACATTGCCTTTGAGCTCATGTTCGCCCTGTTCTAGGCTGTCCACACCGTCCATAGAAACTTTGGCAGGCTTGGCAAAGCGATGATGTAAAATCAGCACCACTGGCGTAATCGCCATAGACAGCACGACAATGGCGGTCATGTTGGCATTGACGGTGGCATTAATCACCCCTTGTGTACTGGCAGCCGAAAAGAGTACAAAGGCAAATTCACCGCCTTGTGCCATCATCACCGCACGGTTAAGGGCTTCGCCGTGGCTACTTTTGGCGATACGAGCGACCACATAAATAACGACCGCTTTGGCGATCATCAGGGCAATCACCCCTGATAAAATCAGTTGCCAGTTTTGGGCGACCACAGTTAAATCCAGTGCCATGCCCACGCCTAAGAAAAATAAGCCTAAGAGCAAGCCACGAAACGGCTCAATATCGGCTTCTAACTGATGGCGAAAATCTGATTCAGAGAGCAATACCCCTGCGACAAATGCCCCCATCGCCATAGACAAACCTCCCATTTCCATAAGTAGGGCAGCCCCCAGCACCACGAGCAGGGCGGCAGCGGTCATCACTTCACGTGCTTTGGTTTTGGCTAATATTCTAAATAAGGGGTTAAGCAAATATAGACCTGCTCCAACCAATACCGCTACGCTTAAAACGGCTGTGCCTAATTGCTTTAAAATGGACGTATCGGCAACATGACTCGGGTCAGTTGGGGCTAAAAACGCCACAATCGCAAGTAGCGGTACAATCAGCAAATCTTCAAACAACAAAATAGACACCATCCGCTGACCATGTGGGGTGGCAAGCTCGTGACGCTCCCCCAAGACCTGCATGACAATGGCGGTAGAAGTCAGCACAAAGCCTGATGCACTGACAAACGCCACTTGCCAAGCAAAGCCAAACGCCATACCAACAAGCGTGAGTATGATGGCAGCTAATATCACCTGCATACTACCCAAGCCAAAAATTTGCCGACGCAAACTCCATAAATGCGATGGTTTCATCTCCAAACCAATCACAAATAAAAACATCACCACGCCAAGCTCTGCCACATGGATAATGGACTGCGGGTCGTGAAACAGCCCAAGCCCAAACGGACCAATCAC
>JBHCFR010000226.1:0-3073 GCA_041801945.1 Moraxella sp.
AGCAATAAAGTCAGCAGGTGTCGGTGCAGCTTTTGCTCCGGCAATGATAACCGCAAGTATTGTGGCAGCCGTCAAAAGAATGATGATCCATTTGGTGACAGCATCTAGCATCTTAAAATGACCAAATATCAGTAGCGACCAAGATACCACCATGACTATCGCTGATAGGGTGATGGTAGAGAGTTCCAAAGGAATCATGTAGCTTAGAATGACAGCTGTCAAAAGGGCAACTGCTCCTGTGCTAATCATGCCTGACAAGATGGACAGGATAAAAAACGCCCAGAGATAGACTTTGGATTTTTTGGCGTAGCCTGCGATGAGGCTGTCGCCAGTTTCATAAGCATAATCTGTGCCGAAGCGAAAAAAAGGATATTTGAAGAAGTTTGCCAAAATAATCATGATGGCAAGCTGCCAGCCATATAATGCCCCTGCTTGCGTAGAAGCAATCAAATGTGATCCACCAATGGCAGCAGACGCAATCAAAATACCTGGACCAAAAGCCTTCCAATTAATGGTGTTGGACATAATTACCTCAATAGATTGTACTGCTAAATAAAAATATCATCTCTTAACTCTTGGATTTTCTAGATTGATGAGCGTTAAAAACTTAACAAAATGACTATTTCTTAGGGTCTAATAACCACAAAATACATAAAACCACAATAAAAATTTCGGCAAGGGTAACACATTATATCGGATTTTTGTATTATTTTTTGTGATAAATAAGGTTGTATTTAAACTATTTTTATGAAAAATTCATCAGGTGGAGAGTGACCAATGTTAAGATTTTGAGGGCATGCCATTTTAACATCAAAATTTTAGGTGGATTTGTATGTTAAAATGGCATGAATGAAAGTTACGGACATCTCATCCATGTTTAAACTGACCTTTTTAGGCACGTCTAGCGGCATGCCGACGCGTGAGCGTAATGTGTCCGCCATCGCCATAGAATACACTGCCAGCATTCATCCTAAGCGTCATGGCTGGCTGTTGGTGGATTGTGGTGAAGGCACGCAGCACCAGTTATTAAAAAGCCATTTGTCCATTCATGACTTGTCCGCCATTTTAATCACGCACACGCATGGCGATCATTGTTATGGGTTAGGTGGACTGCTAAGTAGCATGAACATGCATCGCCGCACCAAACCTCTCACGCTCATCGCCCCAAAAGCCATCGGTCAGCTACTGGAGGTGCTAGGCTTGGTGAGTCAATGGCACCTAAATTATCCGATTCATTTGCTGGCAATCGAGGATCATTTGGGCAGTGACATGGTGTTTCCTGTTGGTGATGGGCATGACATCAGCATACGCATACATGAGTTATCGCACCGCATTGCGTCTTATGGTTTTGAGATTACCCAAACGTTAGAGCAAGACAAACTTTGTATTGAAAAATTAACCAATGATGGTATCGCTCATGAGTATTGGCGTGCTATTTTGAAGGAGGATTTAAAGACGGATGACGCATTGATGATAGACGGCAAAAGGATTGTACCGCAGGCGTATAAGACGCACACCCAAAAGTGCTTAAAAATCGTCGTTGCAGGGGATAA
The DNA here is from genome assembly GCA_041801945.1 of Moraxella sp. GTDB lineage: Bacteria > Pseudomonadota > Gammaproteobacteria > Pseudomonadales > Moraxellaceae > Moraxella. Next base: position 1,554 of record JBHCFR010000226.1, read on the forward strand.
TGACACCCCAGAGCTGCTATCACGAGCGGTCAGAGGCTGTCATGCCCTGATTCATGAGGCAACTTACACAGAGGATGTCAGACAAAAAATCATCGCTAAGCCCGCCGAGCAAGGAGGGTTTGACCCCAAACATTCTAGTGTCAAGATGGTCGCACAGTTTGCCCAAGCCCATGGCGTGCCCAAGCTGATACTCACCCATTTTAGTGCCAGATATGCCTCTTTTGAGGACGAGCGTGCCAAGCAGCCAAACATGGGTCACATTCGTGCCGAAGCGAGGCGATATTATGAAGGCAAGCTTATTTTAGCCGAAGATTTTTTGCAGGTCATGATAGAGGACGGCTCATCATGTTAAAGGCTCATCATGTTAAACAAATCAGAGCCATAGGGAGGATTTATCCCAGCTAACAGCTGGCACATTAGCGAATAGAGATGTCCAATGAGCACAGATGCCCAAAAACCTTTAAATCTCAAAGTCCATGACGATGTCGTCGTCGTTCAGTACCGCTAAGTCATCTTTACGAAGATTGCTCGTATCGGATTTGCAAAAATTGGGATCAAGGCGACACAGGGCATTTTGCAGCTCGTCAATCTTCTTATCTTGGGCTTGAATATGAACCAGCAGTTTGGCAATGCTGCTTGTCACAGGGTCATTGATGTTTGGGCTTAATCCATAGGCATTAAAACTGGCATCATTGGTGGATGCCAAACGAATGTTCTTGTCAGGAGTGCTTGGCGTGGTTGATGTTTTATCTTCGCCTGTTTCGGTGTTTTTGGTGTTCTTATCTATCATGCGTGCTGCTGAGCCAACCATGGTTGCATTGGCAGGGACGGGCTTGACCACCACGGCATTTGAGCCGATTTTGGCATTATCGCCCACACTAAATCCACCCAAAATCTTTGCTCCGGCACCAACAACGACATTATTCCCTAAGGTGGGATGACGTTTTGCCCCCCTCTCCCATGACACGCCCCCCAAGGTAACACCATGATATAAAGTCACATCATCACCAATCTCTGCCGTCTCACCAATCACGACACCCATGCCATGATCGATGAACAGACGTTTGCCGATTTTGGCAGCAGGATGAATCTCAATGCCTGTCGCCATGCGTGAGACGTGCGACAAAGAGCGTGCCAAAAACTTATGATTACTCTGCCACAGAGCATGAGCCACACGATGAGATAGACGTGCGTGTATCCCCGGATACGTCAATAAAATCTCAGGTTTGTTACGAGCAGCAGGGTCTCGTTCAAGAACCGCACTTAAATCATCATCAATGGCGTGCATGAGTTTTTTTAGGGTGGTGATGGGCGTCACGTGGCTGTCCTTACTGGCTGGTTAAAATGCTCATTTTATCATTAAATCAGGTATTCATACAATGATTTGCGTGAGTGATTGCTGTCAATATTTAAAGTCAAATCTATATTAGCAAGTTGGAGTGAACGCCAAAGATGTGATGTCTGACAAGCAGTCTTTGACAAGCAGTCTTTGGGATATGATTTGCCAATCATACGCTAAA
>JBHCFR010000227.1:0-11871 GCA_041801945.1 Moraxella sp.
ACACCGCTACTGGTGGACATTGATGTGGGCTGGGGTGGGGCGTTTAACATCGCACGCACCATTCGCAACTTTGAGCGGGCAGGCGTGGCAGCGGTACACATTGAAGACCAAGTCGCCCAAAAACGCTGCGGACACAGACCCAATAAAGCCATCGTCTCCAAAGATGAGATGGTGGATCGCATCAAGGCAGCGGTGGATGCCCGCGTGGATGACAACTTTGTCATCATGGCACGTACTGATGCACTGGCAGTAGAAGGCTTAGAGTCCGCCATTGAACGGGCGGTGGCGTGCGTAGAAGCAGGGGCGGACATGATTTTCCCTGAGGCGATTACCGAGCTTTCTATGTATAAGACATTTAGTGAAGCGGTGGGCGTACCAACTCTTGCCAACATCACCGAGTTTGGAGCCACGCCACTTTATACCCAACAAGAGCTTGCGGACAATGGCGTGGGACTGGTGCTGTATCCTTTATCCACCTTCCGAGCCGCCAGCAAAGCTGCTCTAAACGTCTATCAAGCCATCAAAAACGACGGCACCCAAGCCAATGTCGTAGATACGATGCAGACCCGTGCCGAGCTGTATGAATATCTTAACTATCATAGCTTTGAGCAGAAGTTGGACGAATTATTCCAAAGCAAATCTTAATCCCAATCATCCCCACGCCAGTTTATGCCCACTTACTGAACGGGGCATAAACCAGCAAATCGCTAACAAAAGGAGTTTTTTATGAGCGATACCACCACCCCCACCTTTAAACCCAAAAAGTCCGTTGCCCTATCAGGCGTTGCTGCTGGTAACACCGCCCTATGTACGGTCGGTCGCAGCGGTAATGACCTATCTTATCGTGGTTATGACATTCTTGACCTTGCCAAGCATTGTGAATTTGAAGAAGTGGCACATCTGTTGATTCATGGTCATCTGCCCAACAAATTTGAACTTGCCGCCTACAAAGCTAAGCTCAAATCCCTACGCGGTCTGCCTATTCGTGTGATTCAAGTCTTAGAGAGCCTGCCTGCCCACACCCACCCGATGGACGTGATGCGTACTGGCGTGTCCATGATGGGCTGCGTGCACCCTGAGCGTGAAAGTCAGCCTGCCTCAGAAGCCCGTGACATCGCCGACAAACTCATCGCAAGCCTAGGCTCTATGCTCTTATACTGGTATCAATACAGTCACAACGGCAAACGCATCAGCGTTGAGAGCGAAGAAGACAGCATTGGCGGGCATTTCCTGCACATGCTACATGGCGTACGCCCAAGCGAATCCCACGTCAAAGCCATGCATATTAGTCTAATCCTATACGCCGAGCATGAGTTTAACGCGTCCACCTTTACCAGTCGTGTGATTGCAGGCACAGGCTCGGACATTTATTCTTGTATCACAGGCTCTATCGGCGCGCTCAAAGGTCCTAAGCATGGCGGTGCTAACGAAGTGGCGTATGATATCCAAAAACGCTATCGCAACGCTGACGAAGCCGAAGCGGATATCCGTGAACGTATCGCCAAAAAAGAAATCATCATTGGCTTTGGGCACCCTGTTTATACCATCAGCGACCCACGCAATGTGGTGATTAAGCAAGTTGCCAAAGACTTGTCTGCCGAAACAGGCGATATGCGTCTGTTTGACATCGCTGAGCGTCTAGAAACCTTGATGTGGGACGAGAAAAAAATGTTCCCCAACCTTGACTGGTTCTCTGCCGTGTCTTATCAGAAACTTGGCGTACCCACAGCGATGTTTACTCCGCTGTTTGTCATTGCTCGTACCACAGGCTGGTCAGCTCACGTCCTAGAACAGCGTGCTGATGGCAAAATTATCCGCCCCAGTGCCAACTATACTGGCCCTGATGATTTGGCATTTGTGCCGATGAGTGAGCGGTAATTAAATAAAACAGGGGCATATTTTTAATTGGGAAAATATGCCTTTGTTTTTTTATATCATATTAAATATAATTAAAAAGGGATTGATATATTGGTGTGTTTTACTTTGCCAATTTGTTAGGTGTATATGACGTACCATTTGATAAATTGATATTTATATTGGTGCGTGGTACGCACCCTACCAATTCTCATTTTGGAAAGGCATGACAAAAGAAATGCAATGAAATTTATACCCTTTATTTTCCTAAGTATTTTAGGTGGTTTGATTATTACGCTACAATTAGCAATGGTCAATGCCTTTCGCCAAAGTACTCAGGCAAGCCAAATACAAGCAACGTTTTATTTGTATTTGGGTGGGACAATTATGTCTTTTATTATGTCATTATTACTAAGTGGTGGTATTAAGCCGCTACTTATCCAAAATGCCCAATGGTGGCATTGGCTGACGGGTTTTTTGGGCAGTTTTTATATTTTGTTAATGTTTATATCCGCTCCAAAAATAGGCTCTGCCAATACCTTATTATGGATTTTTTAGGGCAAATGATTTTTGCCACATTATTAAGTGCTTTGGGTTTATTGGGTTTAGAAATACAAAAACCCAACTTATTAAAAATGGTTGGTTTATTATTGGTTATGATGGGCGGTCTTGTCATGATATATGCCGAAAATCAATCATAGTTTATCAATTCAATAATGTTAAATAATAAAACAAAGGACAAATTTTGACCCCCAAACACTATTTAATTATCTTAGCGGTGATTACCATCTGGGGCATTAACTTTTTATTTATGAAGTTTGCCTTAGATGACATACCGCCAATGGTGCTAGGAATGCTCCGCTTTGTGGGGGTGTTATTGCCTGCCATATTTTTTGTGAAGCGTCCTAATGTGGCGTGGCATTTACTTGCCTTATATGGGCTGACGATTAGCTTTGGGCAGTTTAGTTTGGTGTTTTTGGCGTTGTCTTTGGGATTTGCCACAGGGCTTTCGGCACTGGTGTTACAAGCCCAAGTGTTTTTGACCGTGTTATTTGCCCGTATGTTTTTAAAAGAGCCTGTGCGTGCCAATCACTTAATGGGAATGCTCTTGGCAGGCATTGGGCTTGTGCTGATTGGCGTGGGGCAGTATCAGGGCAATTTGTCGCTGTGGTCGGGTCTGCCTGTCTTGGGTGCGTCCTTGTCGTGGGCATTTGGCAACATCGTGGTCAAAAAAATCGGAGCGGTGGATGCCTTGTCGCTGGTGGTGTGGGGCAATGTGTCTAGTTTTGGGGCGTTTTTGCTTGGCTGTTTGTTGCTCTATGGCGTGGGCGGGCTGTGGGAACATATTGGCAATCTGTCGTATTTGGGGGCGGTGGGCGTGGGCTTTTTGGCGTATGTGTCTAGCCTTGTGGGTTATACAGGCTTTGGTTATCTTTTGGCTCGCCACAGTGCCAGTAAGGTTACACCCTTTATTTTGCTTGTGCCTGTGATTGCTTTATTGTCGGGTATGGTGGTGCTGGGCGAGCGTTTGGGGGCGTGGCATTGGACAGGGATTGTGGTGGTGATGGTGGGGCTTTTGGTGCATATGTTTGGGGCGAGAGTTAAATTTAAGGGCTAGATGGAGTAATAACAATGTTAAAAGTAGAAATTGACAATTACGATACTTATAAAATCATTTATTATTGGAATGATGATGGTGTGGCGATTAGAACGGTGGTTTTGGATTTAAATTATCATATTATCCAAGATATAATTAGTGAATTTGATGATACAGGCAGGCATATTTGTGATGTGCTATTTGGGGCTGACCCAACCCAAATCATCGCTTATCGTGAATATCACTTTACAGATGACAATACTCATTCATCAGGTTGGACAGATTATAAAAAAGTGGGTGATGAATTTATCAAACTGCATTCTAGAATGAGATATTGGATTATTAAAGACAAATTGTCTCGTTGTGATTGGTTTTATGCTGATGGCACATTGGCGTATTATGATTTGTTTAAATTTTATGATGATATTGGTGAGATATGCAAAGAATTCTCTTATTTTCCTAATGATACGGTTATTATGGACTATGCTGATATGCCATATTTGGAGTATTTTGATGATTATTATTTGCAGGTATTAAAGGACAATAATGCCAACCATTAACGACATTCGCCCAAAAACTGTTTTTATCGTCTCTATCCTTACGGCGGTATTAGTGATTGTGTTTTTTGATTATCAAGATAAAAGTCGGGCGGATAATATTAGCCTTACTGATAGCAAAGTGATTTTAACTTATCCAAAAAAAGAAGTTATTATTGATTATAATGAGATTAAAAAGGTATTGATTACTTGCGGTAAAGGTCATCGCTGTGGTGTGGTGATACAGGCAGATAAAGAATATCGCACCAAGTTTATCACAAGTAGCGATAATGCCAAAAAGATGCGTGATGAGATTAACCAAAATACCCTAAGCCATAGGAAACAATAATGCCAGCACCCTTTTTTAAAATACAAAATCAAAACACCGCTTTGGTGCTGATTGTAATGATGATAGGGGTATTTGGCTATTTTCATTGGCAAGATGGCAAAAGAGCGAATGGCGTGCGTTTTGATGATGATGGCGTGGTGTTAATTTTTAAAAATACGCCCACTAAAATTACTTATCGTGAAATTGATAAAGTGCATATCGCCTGCGGTCATAAAAGACACGCCATAGATAAATACTGCGGACTTGCTATTTATACCAAAGATGGCAAAACTTATACAACGAATGGTTTTACTAATAGTGATAATGCCAAAAAGCTAAGAGATGCTATCAATGCTAAAACTAAACAGTAGTTTATCATAACATCAAGGTGTATAAACACACCACAAATTAAGGAAATGCCATGATTGCCAATACCACACGTCAAGCCTATATTGAAAAGTTATATCAAGAGTATCATGCCCACGATAAATTGCAAATTGACCGTTTACAGCGTTGGCGTAGCATTAACCCTGAAGCGGCGGCATTATTGTCTTTTATGGTTCTTAGCAAACAAGCCAAACACATTTGGAAATTGGCACATCGGGTGGATATTCTACGTTGTGGCTTGCTGACGCTGCCGAGCAAACCAAAGGACATATCACGTCCCTAGATATTGACGCTCACCGCCAAAACGTTGCTTTACAGCATTTAAAAAATACCCATCTTGATGATACCGTAACGCTGATTTGTCAAGACGCTTTGCAATTTTTACAAGAAAATACACAAAGTTATGATGTTATTCTTTTGGACGCCGAACGTAAATATTATGTTTCTTATTGGGAAACTTTAAGTCGCTGTTTGCATAAATCGGGCAGCGTCTTAATTGTTGATAATGTCATTTCTCATGCCAATGAAGTGCAAGATTTTATCCAATTGGTCGCTGATGATATGCGTTTTCGTCATAGCATTTTATCTGTCGGTGCAGGTTTATTGTTGGTGGTTCGGCAATAAATCAAATGTTATTATTGTAAACAAAGGTTGATGGATTTTAAAATAATACCAAGACAAGACAATGTGTTAATTTTAAATTCTATGACCGTAATTGGTAATCAAACCAAAACAGGAGTATAGCCAATGAATAGCCAATACAAAAAACCCCTACCCAATACCGACCTTGAGTATTTTGATACTCGTCAGGCGGTCAATGACATCACCCCAGACGCTTATGACAAACTGCCTTATACGTCTCGTATCTTGGCAGAACAACTGGTTCGCCGCTGCGACCCTAGCGAATTGACAGACGCACTAAAACAGCTTATCAACCGTGAACGTACCCTTGATTTTCCTTGGTATCCTGCCCGTGTGGTTTGTCATGACATCTTGGGACAAACTGCCCTTGTGGATTTGGCAGGGCTTCGTGATGCCATCGCTGAACAAGGGGGCGACCCGTCCAAAGTCAATCCTGTGGTACAAACTCAGCTTATCGTGGATCACTCACTGGCGGTAGAATGTGGTGGCTATGACCCCGATGCCTTTGCCAAAAACCGTGCCATTGAAGACCGCCGTAACGAAGACCGTTTTCACTTTATCAACTGGACAAAAACCGCCTTTGAAAATGTGGACGTGATTCCTGCTGGTAACGGTATCATGCACCAAATCAACCTTGAAAAAATGTCGCCTGTGGTACAAGTGCGTGATGGCGTGGCATTCCCTGATACTTGCGTGGGAACAGACAGCCATACCCCGCATACCGACGCTTTGGGGGTGATTTCGGTGGGTGTGGGCGGACTAGAAGCCGAATGCGTCATGCTTGGCTTGCCTTCTATGATGCGACTGCCTGACATCGTGGGCGTACATTTGACGGGCAAACGTGGGGCGGGTATTACCGCTACCGACATCGTACTGGCTTTGACTGAATTTTTGCGTAAAGAGCGTGTGGTTGGGGCGTATGTAGAATTTTTCCGTGAAGGGGCAAGCGAGTTATCCATCGGCGATAGAGCCACGATTTCTAACATGACCCCTGAATATGGGGCGACCGCAGGACTGTTCTACATTGATAAGCAAACCATTGATTATCTGCGTCTGACAGGTCGTGAAGACAAACAAGTGGAATTGGTAGAACAGTATGCCAAATTAACAGGGCTATGGGCGGACAGCTTAGAGCATGCCGAATATGAGCGAGTGCTGAGTTTTGATTTATCCACGGTAACTCGCAACATCGCAGGGCCTTCTAATCCGCACGCACGTGTGGCAACCAGCGATTTGGCAGCCAAAGGCATTGCAGGGGTGGTAGAAAATCGCACAGACGGCTTGATGCCTGATGGGGCGGTGATTATTGCCGCAATTACCTCATGCACCAACACCTCAAACCCTCGTAACGTGGTCGCCGCCGCCTTACTTGCCAAAAAAGCCAATGAACTGGGGCTAACTCGCAAACCTTGGGTGAAGTCGTCCTTTGCCCCCGGCTCAAAAGTGGCTGAAATTTACCTAAAAGAAGCAGGGCTACTACCTGAACTTGAAAAATTGGGCTTTGGCATTGTCGCCTTTGCTTGTACCACCTGTAACGGCATGAGTGGTGCCTTAGACCCCGACATTCAACAAGAAATCATTGACCGTGATTTGTACGCCACGGCGGTACTGTCTGGCAACCGTAACTTTGATGGACGCATTCACCCCTATGCTAAGCAGGCGTCTTTGGCAAGTCCGCCACTGGTGGTTGCCTATGCCATTGCAGGGACGATTCGTTTTGATATTGAAAAAGATGTGCTGGGCGTGGTTGATGGCAAAGAAATTCGCCTGATTGATATTTGGCCATCTGATGAAGAGATTGATGCGATTGTGGGCGAGTTTGTCAAACCTGAACAATTCCGCCAAGTGTATATCCCGATGTTTAATCTTGACCGTAGCGAAAAAGCCGACAGCCCGCTATACGACTGGCGACCCATGTCCACTTATATCCGCCGTCCGCCGTATTGGGAAGGGGCACTCGCTGGCGAACGTACGCTAAAAGGTATGCGACCTTTGGCGATTTTGCCTGATAACATCACTACCGACCATTTATCGCCATCAAATGCGATTTTGCCAAGCAGTGCCGCAGGGGAGTATCTGGCTAAAATGGGCTTGCCAGAAGAAGATTTTAACTCTTATGCAACGCACCGTGGCGACCATTTGACCGCACAACGGGCGACCTTTGCCAATCCAAAACTGTTTAATGAAATGGTAAAAAATGAAGATGGCACGACCCGTCAAGGCTCGCTGGCTCGTGTTGAACCTGACGGGCAGGTGATGCGTATGTGGGAAGCGATTGAAACTTATATGAATCGCAAACAGCCACTGATTATCATCGCAGGGGCGGACTATGGGCAAGGTTCTAGCCGAGACTGGGCTGCCAAGGGCGTGCGTTTGGCGGGGGTGGAAGCGATTGTCGCCGAAGGCTTTGAGCGGATTCATCGCACTAACTTGATTGGTATGGGTGTGTTGCCATTGGAGTTTAAGGCAGGAACAACCCGTAAGACGCTTGGGCTTGATGGTACAGAAACCTATGATGTGGTGGGTGAGCTTGCACCACGCTGTGATATGACGCTGGTGATTAATAAGCGTGATGGCGATGTGGTTAAAGTGCCTGTTACCTGCCGTTTGGATAGTGATGCCGAAGTGCGGATTTATCAGGCAGGCGGGGTGTTACAGCAGTTTGCGAAGGAGTTTTTGGCGAATGGGTAAGTTTTAGTTTAGAGTAATTTAAGGCAAGGCGGTTTTATGGTAAAATCGTCTTGTTTGTTAATTTTAAATTCTGTCTTTAAGGTGCTTGCAATGGGTAAAATCAAAAAAATAAGTTGTATCAAAAATATGGCTACATTTAAGAATTATGATTGGAACTCAGCTTTGCGAGATAAGGGTAATAATATCATAAGCTTTGCTGAAACCAATATTTTTTATGGCAGAAATGGCTCAGGAAAAACAACCATATCAAGAATTTTGAGAGCATTAGAAACTGGCAGGCTTTCAGATAAGTATAAATCATCAGAATTCTGTATAGAGTTTGATGATGACACAAAAATTACCCAAAATAATTTTGAAACTCACAGTCATTGTGTTCGTGTTTTTAATGAAGATTTTATAAACGAAAATTTAAAATTTTTTATTGATGAAAATGCTGATATTTCACCTTTTGCCGTTTTGGGAGATGATAATGCAAGAATAGAATTGCAAATTTCTCAACTTGAAAATGAAATCGGCAGTATAGATAACAATACTGGATTATACGCTATTTTAAATCAAGCTAAACAGGCACTCATTGAAGCTAACTCCAATCTAGATACTCACAAAAGAGAATTAGAGAATTTACTTAATAATAAATCTAATGACGAAAATAACGGAATTAGAAATCAATCACAATTATTTGGAGATCAAAATTACAATAAACGTAAATTGGAGAGAGATATTGACCTTGTTAAGCAAGGTAATTATATATTATCTGATGAAGAACAAAATTCTTTAAGAGATATAATCAGAGAAGAAAGTAAAAATAGAATTTCATCTATTTCAATTCCTACTCTTAATAACTCAATATTAACTCAAAAAACAAAAACACTGGTAGAGAAAGTTATCACTATTTCTGAACCAATTCAAGATTTAGTCAATAACAACCTATTAGAAAATTGGGTTCGCCAGGGTAGAGATTTAAATAAAGATAGAGAAATTTGTGCATTTTGTCAAAGTCCAATTTCTGAAGATTTATGGGAAAAATTAAATAAACACTTTAATACAGAATCTGAGAATTTACGGTCAAATATACAGTCACTTATTAGAAGTATCAATCAAGAAAAACAAAGGATTGAGAATATAAATTTACCCCAAAAAGATTTATTTTATTCTGAGTTTCATCAAAATTTTGATGAAATTTTTACACACTTTCAAGAACAAAAAAATGCTTATATTTCATCTCTTGATACATTAATTGAACAACTAAACAAACGCTTTGATGATATTACTCATAACTTTAAGTATACTGAAGTTTTATTTAACCAAGATGAATTTGAACAAATATTTGATAATTTAAATAAATTGATTGGAGAATCAAATAATTATACCAATAATCTATCTAGCACGCAAACACAAGCAAAAGACAAGTTACGACTAAATGAAGTGGCTAAATTTGCCAACGATATTCAATATGATGTCAAACAGCAAAATATTGAGAATTTGAGAACTATCAGAAACCAAAAAGAGCAAGAAAATCAACAAAAATTAGCAGAAATTGAAGCTAAAGAAGATGAAATATTAGAATTAAAATCAAAGCTCAATGATGAGCAAAAAGGAGCCGATAAAGTTAATGAACTTTTGACACATTTTTTGACAGGTCAAAACCTACGTCTAGAAGCTATTGAAGATGAAAATTCATCAGAAAAGAAAATAAAGTTTGAAATTATTCGTAATAATAAAAAGGCTCATAACTTAAGTGAAGGTGAAAGAACCCTAATCGCTTTTTGTTATTTTATTGCTAGATTATCAGACTTATCAACTCAAAACCAAAAGCCAATTATTTTTATTGATGACCCAATTTGCAGTTTAGATTCTAACCATATTTTCTTTATTTTTAGTCTAATTTGTGAAAGTTTATTTGACAAAACAACTAATAATGGAGATATAATTGCACAAGGTATTTTTTCGCAATTATTTATATCTACACATAATTTAGATTTTTTAAAATATACCCATAGATTACCATCTATTCATAAAGGAAAAAATAGAAAATTCATCATAGAAAAATATAGAGATATATCTTATATTAAGGAAATGCCAAAATATTTACAAGTATACACTACAGAATTCAATTATCTTTTTGAATATATTTATAAATGCTCTCAAATAAGCTGTGTTAATGATGATAATTTTAATCTTATTTTTAATTTTGGAAATAATGCTCGTAAATTTTTAGAAATTTATTTGTATTATCAGTATCCACATACTTATACTGGTGCTTCAGATAGAGATCATACCCAAAGACTAGAAAAATTTTTTGGTGCAGGTAGTATTCCTGATTTTTTCGTTAATAGAATTAATAATGAATACTCCCATTTGTCTGGTGGGCTTGAAAGGGGTGGTATGCCAATTGAAGTATCTGAGATGCAACTATGTGCAAAAGCTATTTTAAACAAAATAGAAGAAAAAAATCCTGAACAATTTCAAGCATTAAAAGACAGTATTGGTGCGTAATACGCACCTTACACCCAAAACACAAGGAGCAAAACCATGCAAACCCCAATCCGTGCCACCTATATGCGTGGCGGTACTTCAAAAGGTACATTTTTTAACTTAAGCGACTTGCCAGAGCGTTGCCAAGTAGCAGGGCAAGCCCGAGATAACTTTTTACTTCGTGTGGTCGGCAGTCCTGACCCTTATGGCAAGCAAATTGACGGCTTAGGCAATGGCACGTCTAGTACTTCAAAAGTGGTGATTTTGTCTAAGTCCGATGCCGAAGGCCACGATGTCAATTATTTGTTTGGACAAGTTGCCATTGACAAAGCAATGATTGATTGGTCGGGGAACTGTGGCAATTTAACCGCAGCGGTTGGCAGTTTTGCAATCATGAATGGCTTGGTATCAGCGGATAAAATCCCTGAAAATGGCATTTGTGAAGTCAAAATTTGGCAACAAAATATCAGCAAAACCATTATTGCCCATGTACCCATCACAGGCGGCAAGGTGCAAGAAACAGGCGATTTTGAGCTTGATGGTGTTACCTTTCCGGCGGCGGAAGTCAAGATTGAATTTATTGACCCAGTTGATGAAGGAGGCGATATGTTCCCGACAGGCAATTTGGTGGATAAATTAGAAGTACCAGATATTGGCACATTTGATGTTACACTCATTAATGCAGGGATTCCAACGGTATTTTTGCGTGCAGAAGATTTAGGCTTTACAGGCACGGAGCTTCAAAAAGACATCAATAGTAACGCAGAAGTTCTAGCCAAACTGGAAAAAATCCGTGCCTATGGTGCGGTAAAAATGGGTTTAATTTCAGATGTTGCCGATGCCGAGACTCGCCAACACACCCCAAAAATTGCATGGGTTGCACCCCCTGCCGATTATGTGGCATCCAGTGGCAAAGAAGTCAAAGCAGGCGAAATCCATCTACTGGCTCGTGCCATGAGTATGGGGCAGCTGCACCATGCCATGATGGGGACAGCTAGCGTCGCCATTGGTACGGCGGCAACGATAGTCGGCACGCTGGTGAATGATGCGGCAGGCAGTGAAGCCCTGCGTGAAGTTCGCTTTGGTCATCCATCAGGGACGCTGCTTGTGGGTGGTCAATCTGAATTTGTGGGTGGCAAATGGGCTGCCAAAAAAGTATCAATGAGCCGCTCTGCACGTCGCCTAATGACAGGGGAGGTGTGGGTGCCTGCCGATAGTTTCTAGGTGTCTTTGGTGGTAATGATAGGGCGTAGTCAAAAGCACACAATGGTCAGCCACACATGAAATCAGAGGTGATTTCATGTGTGAGTGGTGGACGAATGATGAGCATGTTGTCTAAAATTTACACAAAATCAACACCT
>JBHCFR010000228.1:0-3872 GCA_041801945.1 Moraxella sp.
CATAGCTGCCTTCTTTGAATGCCTCTAAGAGCTGCCGTCCAGAGCGAGCAGTCTCAATGCTAATGACATCGGCATCCATGGCACGAATGTGCGGCAGGCAGTCATGAAAAGACGAGTAGCACATGTGCGTGTGGATTTGGGTGGTCTCATGAGCGGCAGAGCAAGCATGCTTAAAGGCACTCACTGCTTCTTGCCAATAGTGGGCGTGTTCGGATTTTTTTAGGGGCAAGCCTTCACGAAAGGCAGGCTCGTCAATCTGAATAATGCCAATGCCAGCATCCTGCAAATCACTGACCTCCTGATTAATGGCTTCGGCAATTTGCAGACGCAGCACGTCACGCGTGGCGACATCAGAGGGTGCAAACGACCAGTTTAGTATCGTGACAGGACCTGTGAGCATGCCTTTCATGGGTTTGTTGGTTAAACTTTGGGCGTAGGTAATCCATTTGACTGTCATGGCATGAGGGCGATGTATGTCACCGACGATGACAGGCGGACGCACAGAGCGACTGCCATAGCTTTGCACCCAGCCATTGCTGGACACCCAAAAACCCTCCATGTACTGTGCAAAATACTCCACCATGTCTGTGCGTTCGGCCTCTCCATGAACCAGCACGTCAATGCCCAGTTTTTCCTGCTCAAAAACAGCCCTTTGAATCTCATCTTTCATGGCGGTCTCATACGCCTCATCGTCAATAACACCTTGCTTCCAGTTGGCACGAGCCTGACGAATTTCTGCCGTCTGCGGGAAAGAGCCGATGGTGGTGGTGGGCAATAAGGGCAAATGCAGTTTGGCGTTTTGTTTGGCATAACGCTGATGAAATTCACCTGTCCGAACTTTGGCGTGAGCCACTGCGGGCGTCGGCGTCAGCTGGCTAATCTTGGCATCTGGCAGTGTTTGACCGACTGCCAGATGAGCACAATGAACCACTTCATCTAGTTTTTGCTTGGCAAACGCCAGCTTGCCATGAAGTTCTTGGGGTAGGTGCTCGCAGCTGACATCCACCGGCAAGTGCAGCAGACTGCACCCACTGCCCACCCACAAACGCTCCCCCAAACGAGCATAAGCCTCGGTCAAGATGTCCGCTGCGGCCACTTGATTGGTCGTCCAGACCGAACGACCATCCACCACACCAACAGATAGAATCTTATGCGTCGGCAAATGGTCAATCACTTGGGTGACGTACTGTTTGGGGCAAGAGGTGCGTGTGACATCAATATGAATGCCAGACACAGGCAGGTTGCAAGCGATGTGACAGTTATTTGCTAAGGTATCAAAGTAGCTTGCCACGATAAGTTTGGGCGGCGTACGTTGTAAGCCACTGTAAGCACGCTCAAACGCTTGTTGCCATGCCCCATCCAAATCCAGACTTAAAATCGGCTCGTCCATCTGCACCCACGCCACACCACGCTCACCGAGCTGCGATAGCAACTCGGCATATGCAGGCAGCAGTGCGTCTAAATGAGAGAGTTTGTCCGCTGCCTTAGATGAAGATAAATACAAGAAAGTCAAAGGCCCTATGAGGACGACTTTGAGTTCTTTTTTGACGCCACGCTGTGCCAAAATAGCCTTGGCATCATCCACTTGCTTAAAAATCTGCGTAAAGTCGGTTGCCAAAAATGTTTGGTCGGCATGAAGTTCGGGCACCAAATAATGATAGTTGGTGTCAAACCACTTGGTCATCTGCCATGCAGCCGTATCGCCACAGTGATGAGTGTGGTCTCGCCCACGTGCAAAGTAAAACTGACGGTCAAACGTGTCAAGCTTGTCTGCCCCCACAAAACGTGGTGGCGTGATGCCAAAAGCGACTGCTTGGGTTAAAAGTAAATCATAATGAGCAAAATCACCGGTGGTAATGACACAAAGATCAGCGTCAATTTGCTCATGAATGTTGTTGTCAAACACCGTTTGCAGGGCATCTTGTGTGGCGGGGCGGTTTTGTTTTCCTGCCCAGTATTTTTCTAGGGCAAATTTGGTTTGGCGTTTGTTGCCGATGCGAGGATAGCCTAAGATGTGCGAGGTTATGGTCATGCTATTCACCTAAATTAAAAAGTTAAATGGTCAGTTTTGATTAAAATTATTCATCTTTTAATTGATATAATGAATAATTTTATATTTAACGCATCATAACCGATTTTTTGATAAAATAAAAATCAGGTTTTTCAATTTAAGATGAAATTTATTTGACAATAAAAGGACATCATGGCAATGCGATGAGAAGCCATGTCAACGTCATGTCAACGTCATGACAACGCCATGTCAATATTTCTCATCATTTGTGATTTAAGATGAAAAATTTTAATTTCATGCTAAAATAAAAAGCAGTTTGTACAAAAAATTTTGAAGAAATACGACCATGCTAGAAATTCGCCATCTACAAATGCTCTCCACACTGGCTCGCCTAGGTTCGCTTGCCACCACTGCCGACGAGCTTCATCTGACGGCTTCTGCCATTTCGCATCAGCTAAAAGAGTTGGAGAGTTATTATGACATCACATTGGTGAATCGTCGTACACGTCCTGTGACTTTTACCCCAGCAGGCAAACTGGTGCTGCAACTTGCTGACAACATCTTGCCCCAAGTGGCTCGCACCAAATCTGACATCAAGCGATTGGCACATGGGCAGGCGGGGAGGCTACGTTTGGCGAGTGAATGCCATAGCTGTTTTGATTGGCTCATGCCGATTTTAAACATCTATCGCACGCAGTATGATGACGTGGACTTGGATTTTGCCTCGGGGTTTGAGCCTGAGCCACATCAAATGCTCTTAGACGGTGAGATTGACTTATTGATTAGTGCAAGCAACTTACCCATAGAGGGCATTTATTATCAGCCTTTATTCACCTATGAAAGTCGGCTCATCCTATCGCCTGCTCATCGTCTGGCAAGTCAAGCAGTCATCATGCCCGATGATTTAAAAGATGAGACGCTCATCGTTTATCCTGTGGAGCAAGATAGACTTGACGTCTTTGCCAAATTTTTAGAGCCAAATGGCGTCACACCCAAACAGATTCGCACCACTGAGCTGACCGCCATGTTGATTCAGCTGGTGGCAAGCGAGCGTGGTGTGTCAGCACTGCCTGATTGGGTGGTGAGCGAATATGAGAAAAAAGGCTGGGTGGTCAGTCGCCCTTTGGGTTCAGGCGTATACTGTCAGCTGTATGCTGGCGTGCGTCTGAACAGCTTGGATGTGGTGTACATGGCAGGGTTTTTGGCACTACTAGAAAATATTGCTAAGCCTTAGGGTTTGTCAGAGTCTCTGTCATTAGCTCTTGGCGGGCATCTTGCCAATAACCCCAATACAGCCCTTCATGTCGGTCTCTTAGTATGGTCTCTCTTAGTGCATTCTCTTAGTACAGTCCCCGAGCAAAAATGGCAGGACAAGGTGCATCATCAATCAGCCGCCCAATGCTGGCCTCATCGTATGCATCGGCAGGGACAATCGGCAAGAACACCGCCGAACCTGTACCGCTCATGCGTGCTTTGGTGCCGCTCATCGCCTCTAAGCGGGTCAGATAATCCAGTGCGGCATGAACCTTGGCAGAGCGTTTTAGAACCAGTGGGGTGAAGACATTGACAAATAATGCGTTGGCTGCAAAAAAATCAATGTTTCTTAATGCTTCAAGATTATAAGTGGGGCAGTCACGTCTTAGCTCATGAGTACCAAATAACGTGGCGGTGCTGATGTGCTCATCAGGCAGTAGCACAAGATACCCACAGTCGGGCAGGTCTATGGGGGTCAATATCTCACCCATGCCTGTGGCGATGGCAGAGCACCGATGAGCGTGAGCAAAGATAAAAAAAGGCACATCCGCCCCAAGTGTCGTCCCAATCTTAATAAGCTCCTCTGTGGGCAGCCTTAGCCCCCAAA
>JBHCFR010000229.1:0-2810 GCA_041801945.1 Moraxella sp.
AAAAATCCCCTCATCACCCAAAAAACACCAAAAATAGACCAGCCAAACCCCAAAAGCAGCATAAAAAAGCAAATGTACCCCAGAACGGCTTCAATGGTAGCTTTAACAGTGGTTTTAAGGGTAGGGCAGATGATGTGGATGAGCCAAAACCAACAAACAGCAAACCAAAGATTCGTTATGAAAAAATTGATGGTAAGCTGGTTGCCATGCCAACAGAAGAAGCACCGCCCAAGATTACCAAAAAATACACAGTCAAGCCAAAATCTTAGGGCGTGAGAATTTTATATTTGCCATTTAGATGAATTTATTGAGAAAAAGCCATGAGTGACAACCAACGAGCCCCATTAAACGATGATGATTTAGAGGTGATTCATGCCCTATCCTTGGGAAGTCAAGAGGGGGACGAGCCACATGACAGCATGGCAGAGCGTGATGAACACGACTTTCATGAGGGTATCCAATCCACTCGTTTTAAAAAATTACAAAAAAAGCTTCGTAAAGAGGTGTCGTGGGCGATTCGTGATTTTAACATGATTGAAGAGGGCGATGTAGTCATGGTCTGTGTCTCTGGCGGCAAGGACAGCTTCACGCTGCTTGATATTTTGCTGTTTTTAAAAAAAATCGCCCCGATTAACTTTGAGGTGGTGGCGGTGAACCTTGACCAAAAACAACCCAATTTTCCTGAGCACATCTTGCCCCAATACTTATCAGAGCAGGGCATCGCCCATTATATTTTAGAAAAGGACACATACAGCATCGTCAAATCTGTTGTCCCAGAAGGCAAAACTTACTGTTCGGCGTGCTCGCGGCTAAGACGAGGTTCGCTGTATGGTTTTGCCAAGCAAATCGGTGCGACCAAGATTGCTTTGGGTCATCACCGTGATGATATTTTGGCGACATTCTTTTTAAACCTCTTTCATGGTGGCTCGTTAAAAGCAATGCCACCCAAATTACTCTCTGATGACAAACAAAATGTACTCATCAGACCGCTTGCCTATGTTGCCGAAAAAGACATCATCAAATACGCCAATTACAAACAATTTCCCATCATCCCTTGTGGACTGTGTGGCAGCCAAGAGAACTTGCAACGTGCCATGATAAACGACATGCTGCGTGAATGGGATGACGCTCATCCAAAGCGTCTGGCGAGCATGTTCAAGGCACTGCAAAACGTCGCCCCAAGCCAACTTGCTGACCGTACGTTATTTGATTTTGAGAATCTAAGCATGCAAAGAACCGACGATGAGAGGCTCTTTGAAGGTGATAATATTCAGGTGGGGGTCGCTGATGAGCTTGCCAAAATGGGGCTGCCTACCAAACCGCAGGTACAAACCTTTAATCCCAAATTTGACAAAAAAATCCCAACCATTAACCCCATCCTAAATTGATTTTAAAAAAGGCGATGCTATGACTACCCCTAAGTTAAACGTGATGATTGGTGCTGATGAGATTAGCCAAAAAGTCAGTGAGCTTGGCAGGCAGATTGATGCTCATTATGCAAGCAGTGATAAAGAGCTGATTTTAATCGGTCTGCTCAGAGGTTCGGTGATTTTTATGGCGGATTTGTGCCGAGCCATTAATAAGCCTCACGAATTTGATTTCATGACCGCATCCAGCTACGCCAAAGGAACAGTGTCTAGCGGTGATGTCAAGATTTTAAAGGATTTGGATGGCGATATTCGTGGTAAAGATGTGCTGATTGTGGAAGACATCATTGACTCTGGTCGCACCCTCTGCAAAGTGGTGGATATCCTAAAAACCCGTGAGCCGCACTCCATCGAGCTCTGCACGCTCATTAGCAAACCCTCTCGCCGTGAGATAGCGATGGACGTCAAGTTTTTGGGCTTTGAGGTGGAGGATCGCTTTATTGTCGGTTATGGGCTAGATTATGAACAAAAATATCGCCATCTTCCGTTCATTGGAGAGATTGGGTTGTAATATTTAAGTGTTTGATTATCAATAATTATTTTATCTGTATTATCAACAAACCCTGTCATGAGCGTGACAGGGTTTGTTGTTTTTTAAGTGTTGTGTTTTAAGTGTTTTGTTTTAAAGTAAGCCAAAAGGATAAGGCAAACCGAAGCAAGATGAGTTGGAAAAAGATAAGTTAGAAAAACATAAGTTGGAAAAAGTCGGATTGGTTAAAACCCTGCTTGCCAAAACATCCATGTCATGCCACAAACAAACATGATTGCCAAAGAGAAACTAAATGTCCGACATGCCAAGAAGAGACCTTCATGGAGTCTAACCCTCGGTTTTACTCTGACACCAGACTGACGATAAAAGACCATTTCGTGATTGTCCAAGCTCTTTTTAATGCGAACAAAAGATGAAAAAAGACGTTGATACAGTATCTCTAACTGCTGACAAATCACAATCATCGCTTGCAACAAATAGCAAGTGAGTTGTATGATGACTCTATAAATAGGGTGTAATTTAGAGGTTCGGCGGGTGTCATCTTGACGTCGCCCTTGTGAGTTTATTCTGTTTTGATGAGTGGTATTGTAATTAACCATGTGATAAGATGGATTCATTGCTAATCTCACTTTAAAGTACAAAGAAGGTCGGCTTATTCGCTTGTGGGGCTTACCATGAACCTAAGGTGCGTATGATAAAGCAGAATAAAACCGACGAAGTATCTTGAAATATAGACCAAACGATATTCAAAAATCGGCTAAAATTAACTTGAATACTGTTACAAAAATCAAGATAGTGATATAATACCACAAAATTTTTAAAAGACAAGCAGTTTTTTATGAGCGAAAATCAGCAAATTCCAAAAAATCCGCCAACACCGACCACAGAGGTGG
>JBHCFR010000230.1:0-4533 GCA_041801945.1 Moraxella sp.
ATCGGTGCATCAGGTGCTTATTATATCGCAAGTTCTGCTGATGAGATTTGGGTGAATCCATCTAGTTTGGTGGGCTCAATTGGTGTCATCATGTCAAGTTATAACACCGAAGAGCTGATGAAAAAAATCGGCATTCAAGATCGCACCATGACATCAGGACAATATAAAGACATCTTATCCATGTCTCGTCCCATGACCGAAGAGGAGCGTGCTCACGTACAACAACTGCTTGATACCACGCATCAAAATTTCATTGATGCGGTCAAAGCAGGGCGTGGCGATAAACTCAAAAACCCCGAACAAAACAACATTTTTAGTGGTTTATTTTGGACGGGCAAAGAGTCACTGGAACTAGGACTCGCGGATAAGGCAGGCAGCGTAAGTAAACTAGAAAAAGAGCTGGGCGTGGAGCATTCGGTGAACTACACGTATGTTGATCCCGTGCGTCAGATTTTTGATCGTCTGGGCGTGCAAATCGGTAAAGGTTTGGGTCAGGGCGTGCAGCTGAGCCTCCAAGAGGGCAATCAAACCAAATTGCAATAACCAAATTATAATAACCAAAAGATACGAAGAACCAGATTTTCCCTATGAATCTGGTTCTTTGACATTTTTGCTTGGCTGATTGTGAATAACGGTGCAAAGCATCACGATTTTTTGTACAATAGGTCATTTTTTGTCATACACTTCCTGAGAAACCCAAAAAATAAGAAAACCGTTCGTGGTAAGCTTGGAAAGCTAACGGTTTTTCACCACCCGCAGACAGGCTCAGGGCGAACAAAAACCTAATTTCGCAGGAAGTTTATTGTTTTGTGATATAACCATCATGATTTTAAAAGCGTTTTTGATTATTTTTGGGTGCGTGTTTTTAGGAGAGGTTTTCATCGCTCTCACAGGGCTGCCTCTGCCATCTAGCATCATCGGACTCATCATCTTGTTTGGTGCATTACAAAGCGGTCTTGTCAAGCTAGATACAGTACAGTCTCTTGCTGGCACTCTGCTGGATTATTTGGTATTGATGGTCGTGCCTGTCTGCATCTCCATCATGCAGTATTTGGACATCATTCGTGCTGACCTGTGGGTGCTGATTGGTGCAAGTGCCATCAGCACGCTGCTTGTGCTTGTTGTTACGGGCAAATCTTATGAATGGCTGCGTCATTGGCAAAAAAACAAGCAACAAAAAAATTTATCGTATGATGATAAGGGTGGGTCATGAACCACAGCGATGTCGGTCAATTATTAAACAGTCCTTTTTTGTTGTTATTCTTGTTGATTGGCGTGTTTGAAGGTTTTGTTCGTCTTAGAGCATACCTAAACAGCCAGCTCATCAACCCCACGCTCATGACCACCATCGCCATGATTGTTTTATTGACGGTACTGGACATCAAATGGGAGAGTTTTGATCAGGCAAGTCGTTATTTGACCTTTTGGCTTGAACCTGCGGTGGTGGCGTTGGCAATTCCGCTATACATTCAATGGCAAAAAATCCGCGCACAATGGTTCCCAATCATCATCTCGCAGATGTTAGGCTCGCTGACAGGCATCATCTCTGGCGTGTGTCTGGTCAGGTGGCTTGGAGGAAGTGAGGCAAGTGCGATTGCCATCGCTGCCAAATCTGTCACCATGCCGATTGCCATTGAAGTGACGGATAAGCTTGGTGGTGTCACGGGAATCACAGCAGGCACGGTGCTGGTGGCAGGTGTGGTAGGACAGATGATGGGCATCGCTGTCTTGTTGTTTGTCAAATCATCACATCCGATGGCATGGGGACTGTCCATGGGTGCGGCATCTCATGCCCTAGGAACAGTGCGTGTCATGCAAATGGGGTCAAGATTTGTGGCGTATGCAACAGTAGGGCTGATTCTAAATGGTATTTTAACGGCATTCCTAGCCCCCATCATCGTGCCATTTTTGGTGTGATCATAAAGACATTACCTCTTAGGGTATATGATTTGATGTTTTGGATTTTGATACGGTTAAGCTCGTGACTCCCAAATCTTAGAATCATCTTATAAAACCGTCATAAAAAATCCCCAATGAAGGGGATTTAGGTGGAGACCATGAGCGTGATTGCTGGTTAGTTGCTTGGCAGCTTTTGTAGTGCTAAGATGCGATCGTCCAAGGTCGGATGCGTGCGAAATAAATTGGCAATGCTAAATCCTTGGGCTTGACCACTTGCAATGGCAAAAGCTTTCATGCTTTCTGGCATTTGGTCAGGGCGAGATTCGGCAGGGCGTAACGCATTTAACGCACTGATCATCTTGTCACGACTGGCAAGTTTTGCCCCCATTTCGTCAGCACGATATTCACGCAGGCGAGAGAACCACATGACGATGGCACTGGCTAAGAAGCCCAAGAGGACATCCATGACCATACTGGTGATGAAGTAACCAATACCAGGTGCGTCACTCTCATTTTTAAAGACGACTCTATCTACAAATGAACCGATGATGCGTGCAAAGAACATGACAAAAGCGTTCACCACACCTTGTATCAGTGCAAGCGTCACCATATCGCCATTGGCAACGTGTCCGATTTCATGAGCAAGCACGGCTTCTACTTCATCGGCAGTCATGGTATGAAGCAGTCCTGTGGATACCGCCACCAACGCAGCGTTCTTATTCCAGCCTGTGGCAAAGGCGTTGGGCTGAGCATTATCAAAAATACCCACCTCAGGCATGCCAATACCGACGGCTTTGGCTTGTTTGGCGACAGTATCTATAAGCCACTGCTCAGTGGGGTTTGAGGGTCTCTCAATAATGACGGTGCCTGTGGATTTTTTTGCCATCCACTTGGATAAAAATAAAGAAATGAGCGAGCCAATCATGCCATAGCATAGGCACAAAACTGCCAATGAGCCGTATTGTAAACCACCATTGCCATGAACACCCCCCAAGCCAAAGAACTTACTTAGGATGAAAAAAGCAATGCTTGCCACAATCATGACAGCGATGTTGGTGAGTAAAAATAAACCAATGCGTAACACGGTAAATTTTCCTTAAAATAAAAGTTGCATAATAAAAATGCCCCCATTGGCATTGTGATGTCTATTATGGGGCATTCTATTAAAATTTAAATGGTAATTATGTAATCAATTGATTAATTTTACAAAAAATCAATGCAAATCATAGGCAAACCTGTTTTGGAGTGGTTATTTTTGGATATAAACACGTCCTGAACCATGACTGATACTAGGGTTTTGAGGGGCGGCGTAATTATTGCTGGGTGTGGTATAGGTGATGCTCACGTTTTGTACACCCGTTGAGCTTGGTACTTGCAAGGTCGTCGGTGCAGGCAGTGTAAAGTTTTGGTTCATCGCTAGATGTGTGCCGCCGCTCGTGATGCCCGAATCATGACGGTATAGGCTGGCATAGCGGCTATTGACAGAGCGAACATAGTTCTGAGTCTCACGAAAAGGAGGAATGCCTCCGTGCTTGCGTACGTTACCCAGACCTGCGTTATAGGCAGCGACGACATGATCACGATTACGAAACTGACGTTGTAGCCATGCCAGATATTTGACGCCGCCTTCGATGTTCTGTGCAGGATCCCAAGCGTTGCCAACACCCATGTCACGAGCAGTGCCTGGCATGAGCTGCATGAGTCCCATCGCACCCACAGGGGAGCGAGCATTTGGGTTGAAGGCGGATTCGGTATGAATGATGGCTTTAACTAGGGCAGGATCAACGCCGTGACGAGCAGCGGCAGCACGAATCAGATGGTCATAAGCATTGCGATTGGCACTGCGACTGGGCGTGGCTGCTGTGTTCGGGTTGTAGGTGCTAGGCATGTCGCCGTTTGAGTGTAGTTTGGTGTCAGGGTAGTAGGTGACGCTGATTTGGGTGAATTTTTTGGTGCCACTGGAATTTTGTTGGACGTTGGTGAGAAATTTTTGACCGTTGTCGCCATCTTCATAGACATAAATGGTATTGGCGGTGGCATGCATGGCAACGGCAGACAGTAGCGTCGTAGGCAATAAGCGAAATAAAAAGGTTTTTTTCATGGTCTTTTGGTTGAAAGTAAATGATAAATAAGCTTAATTATACCACAAAAGCCAAGATGAAAAGGGTGATTTGCCATAAAAGAGATGGATGGCAAAAATAGAGGTATAAAACCCAATACTGTCAAAGCAGTGTTCGGATGTGCCAAATAGGGCATTTTAAAAAAGCAATGATTTTTTGCTTGATATTGATGGGGCAAACCAAAGATTAGAGTATAATGTATAGAAAAGATTCATTTAATATCAATTTTTAATGATGATTAAAAAGAGGTCTGTATGCCAACTTCCGTCAATGCCAAAACACCTTTAAAAGACACCAAAAACCAAAGTCACACGCTAAAAATCTCAGGCATGACTTGCCAAGCTTGTGCGACCCGTTTAGAAAAAGTTCTTAATAAAAAAAGCGGTGTCCAGAGTGCTCAGGTAAATTTCGCCAGTGAGACACTGCTCCTAGATACGGCGGGTGAGGTCAGCGATGATGAGATTTTGACATGGATCAAAAAAACAGGCTTTGTGGGAGAATTCATCAAAGAGGA